>CAZPPD010000089.1:0-12034 GCA_964588185.1 uncultured Alcaligenaceae bacterium
GAACCGGCATGTTGGTGGGGGTTCCATGCAGAAACCGGGCTTCCAAACCCCGAAGCTGGAAGTGCCTTTTTATCACAGAGATCTGCTGTGTGCTGGAACTGCAAACTTGGATAGACGCCCCATTTTCCGCATATTGAACCCAATCGGTCCCAATTCCTTCCCCGAGGCACAGCAAACATTCCCCCCGATGTTTACCAAATTCAAGGACTTTGGGAATCCACTTAGCCTGCCTCTCGTGCCGGTAATGCTCAATTTCCTGGAACCACTGCAAGCTAAAGGGCTCTAATCCGAATTGATCTCCCCGTTTCGGCCGGTGCCGGAGAGCCTCCCAGGCAAATAAGTGATCTGCCCTGTCCTGGGGATGATCATTTTCATTGGATTTTAAGGTAAGCTGAACGGCATCTTCCGGACCGGGCGGCCCGTAGAGTTCGGGAATTGAAAAAAGATCAGGTTCTTCCCAGACCCGTTGGGGACCGGGGTAGGAGCCATCCATTGCTAACCTCCCCAATGCCGGGGATAAATCCGGCCTGGAATTCGTGAAGTGTATGGAAGATAGCTAATATTACAGTTTGCGTCAAGGCCGGTTGAGAATTGGGGAGTCTCAGTGTCTCATTGGATTTTGGGATTCATACACAGGTCTGAAGCATGCTCGCCTAGATTCTCAAGGACCAGGTCATCAGTTATCCGAAATCTCAGTTTTTATCGGTGACATTCGCCAAAGCAGAAAGTAAACCCCGGCTGCGAGCAGAGTGGCCGCGATTGCCATGTGAAGAGGAATGAAACCAAACAATAGCTCCCACCCCATCAGGTAGTGGACCAACCACAAAGCAGTTCCTGAGAACATCGCCCCAAATGCCGGCCATTCACCGCGCGGCTGCAAATAGATTCCAAATGCCAGCGGAACAAACAAGCCTACCATGGTCAACTCATAAGCTCCCTCGAGGAGTTCATAAGCACTTTCTCCCGAAAACGTCATGCCCACGCTGGCCGCAGTAACCAGGACAACAGACAAGCGATTCAAAACCAGGGAAGGCAAACGGTCCCCGCCGATCCGCGAAAAAATGTTTTGGCTAAGGACACTGGCCGGAGACAAAATGGCACTGTCTATAGTGGAAAGAATGGCAGAAATCAGGGCCAAAAAGAAAATCGTAAATGGAATTGGATGTAACAGAGAACGAGCCAAATGGGTGATGACTTCCTGTTGTACCCAAGGCTGGAGATGGAATACCGCCAAAGCTAATCCTACCGGGATCAATCCAAATGCCAAATAAAGAATTCCCGCAAGGATACAAGCCAGCCGAGCTGTGTTTGCCGATTTGGCGGAAAACACTCGTTGCATGAGGTCCTGGCCGGGAATGTTTCCCAGCATGCCGATGCAAACCCAGCCAAACCACAAAGAAAAAACCGCTAGGGTTTCGGTTGGAATTCCGGTAAAGCGGTCCGGATTCTCCCAGCCTTCCAGATCGCTAATTACATTGATTCCTCCCGCAGAAGCCGCCCCCAGTACGGGTATCTGCAGACTATTTTCCTGGAAAATTTGATTTATCCCCGCTTGCCATTCACCACCCCCCAATTCCAGGACTGTAATACATCCGAGTACAATCAACCCCAACAAGACCAAGCTGATTTGCACGGCATCGGTCAAAGTCACCGACCACATTCCGCCCATCAGGGTGTAGCTCATCCCAATGACCGCCACCAGAAGAATGCCCCAGGTCTCGTCAATTCAATAGATGAGTTGCAGGACTTGAGCGAGGGCCTTAAACTGCGTAGCAATCCAACCAAAGTAACTGGGCACCATTATGCAGGCGGTAAGGAATTCCGATTTGGGTCCAAACTGTTTGCGGAAAAAATCCGAGATGGTGAGCAGTCCCATCTTCCACAAGGGCACGGCAAAAAATAATCCCGCAAGTATCAAGCATAAGCCGGCCCCCAGAGGGTCCAGGGCCGCCATTTGCAAGCCATTTTGTCGGACTTCATCGGATTGCGTAAGAACCGTGGCGGCACCAAACCAAGTTGCCAGGATAGTAGCCCAGGCCAGGGAAAGAGGAAGTTTCCGACCGGCGACGAGGAAGTCTTCGGTGTTGTGAATCTGTGTCTCGGCATAGTAACTGATTGCAAACATCACAAAGAGATAAACAATCAACACAATGCCTAAGAAAAGTGCGTAATTTGAAATATCCATAATTCCCTCTGAAATCATCCCCGGAACAATCTGATGATATCAGAAGGCAATCCTGTCAACCAAAACCCAGAACCTGACCCCTTTCGTGCGGTTCACACAGTCAATGAATGCCAATTCCTGCCTTTCACCGAATAAACGTTGACTTCCGGTGCCTATGAAAGCAAATGGCATCGATTGACTACGTCCGGCATCAACCCCACCGTCAACTGACGGTTTCTACGGTACTTTGTCCACCGTGGCTAACGGTTCTGACGGCATCCCTCTTCGTCATCACGCCTTCGGGGATAATGTCATATCCTTCTAGGTAGCGGCTCCGGCATGCTGATTGCATTGGGCACGGACCTGCTGATCTGCAGCGTAGCGACGGTCGCCAGCGGGTTTTCAATTCTTTAGATTACATCTTTTTAGGCAGATTTGAAATAAAACCACCAACCCACAAAGACCACCACTATCGCTCCTCCCAAGAAGAGAGCAATCTGGGTGTTGGTCACGGGATTTTGAGTAATCGCATCTTCCGAAGTAGTAGGGGTAGATCTTGGAGAGCGATTTCTCTTCGGGTAAAAGGAATTGGAGTTGGAATCGCTTCGCAATTGAATTCCGCAACGGGGGCATTTGGCAACGGTAGGCCTTCGGGTTCCTTGCCAAACCAAACCGCCGCAACGGCTGCAAGTCCACTTGAATTGCGGTTGGACATATTTCACTTGGGCATTCACCGGCTGAAATGCCAACCCAAGGAACAGAACAACAGGTGCAGATAGGGCGAGGATTAATAATGTTCGCTTGATGAAAATGGCTTTCATATCGCCCTCACGATTATTCTTCTTCAGACGTTATCCTTGGCGTAATTTCGGGAAATGGAGTAAGTCTCATCAAAAAACTAGGTCATTTTTGTACCGCATGCAAATCGGAGTATCGAATTTCCGACTTTAATAGCTGGATTTGCCGGTTCAGCCCGCCCCCAAATTGGCTCGGCTTGCGAATCCAGCTATCAAAGCCGAACTCTTAGTTCTTGTTGCGAGAACCCGGTTGGCTTATGATAAATGGTATGATCAACACATGGACAAATACCTCAAATAATCAGAATTCCCTGTCCGAGGAATTGCCTCTGGAATTGGCAACCAAGCGTTTCCGGCTATTGGAAATCCTTGGAGAGATGGAATCGGTCGCGGTGGCTTTTAGTGGGGGAATCGATAGCACTTTGGTGGCGAAAGCGGCTTATGAAGCTTTGGGAAATGATGCCATCGCTATTACTGCCGACAGCCCCAGCGTTCCCCGGTCGGAAATAAAAACTGCTTCGGAGTTGGCCAAACGCATCGGCATTCTCCATCGTTTGGTTTCTACGGATGAATTCGCCGATGCCGACTATGTACGCAACGACGGGACCAGGTGCTACTATTGCAAAACGGAGCTTTACCAAGCAATTGAGTCTCTTCTGCCGGAGCTAAAGGTTCGCTACATTTGCAGCGGGGCCAACCTTGATGACCAAGGGGATTACCGGCCCGGATTACTTGCTGCCAAAGAGCATGCGGTGCGTCACCCTTTGCAGGAGGCCTGGTTGACCAAGCCAGAAATCCGGGAAATCGCCAAGAGTTGGGATTTACCCAACTGGGAAAAGCCCGCTTCGCCCTGCTTGTCCAGCCGCCTTGCACCGGGAGTTGAAGTGACCCCGGAAAGGACCGGCCGGGTTGAAGAAGCCGAGGAGCTGTTAAGATCCTTGGGATTTCGAGAATGCCGGGTTCGCCTGCACCAAGATGAATTAGCCCGTATTGAAGTTCCGGCTGCCGAATTGGCTTTGTTGGCCGAACCGAACGTTCGGGAACAAGTGGTGAATCGTCTTACCGAAGTCGGATTTAAATTTGTGACGTTGGATCTGGAAGGATTTCGGTCCGGAAGTCTAAATACCTTAGTCAGCCTGGAAATAAAGAGCGGATTTGCACCTCAGGAGTCAACGCAATGAATCCACTGACCAGTGAAAAAGCACTGGACCGCCATTATTTGGACGCACGCTGTTTAATGCTTGATTTGGCAGCCATCCTTGACCGCATTGATCGCGGCGGCGACATTTCCGATCCTCGCTTGAAATTATTTGCTCAGGCCCTCGAAGTCCTGCAAGAGAAAGGTCCCGGGCGAGCGGAGAAAATCCAGCATATCTTCTCACTGGATTATGATTCCGATTGGGAGAAGCCGAAACCTCGGTATTAATCAAACACTCAAAATAAAAGCAGGGGAAATAATGTACTACATCGATCCGCATATCCACATGATCTCCCGGGTAACTGACGACTATCAGCGCATGGCAATGTGTGGTTGTGTTGCTCTGTCGGAACCGGCGTTTTGGGCGGGATTTGATCGCGGTTCTGCCGAGGGGTTCCGGGATTATTTCCATCACCTGACCGAGATCGAACCCAAACGAGCTGCCCAGTTCGGCATTCGCCACTACTCCTGGCTGTGTATCAATGCCAAGGAAGCCGAGAATGTGCAGCTTTCTCGCGAAGTGATTGCCCTCATTCCGGAATACCTTGATAAGCCCAATGTTCTGGGGATTGGCGAGATTGGCTTGAACAAGAATACTCCCAATGAAGCCACGATTTTCCAAGAACATGTCGATTTGGCCATGAAGACCAATGAGCTGATTCTCATTCATACCCCTCATCTCGAAGACAAGTACAAAGGGACGCGGATGATCATCGACATGTTGAATGAGGATACGCGCATACAACCGGAGCGGGTGTTAATCGACCATGTCGAGGAACATACAGTTAAGTTAGCCTTGGAGGGTGGATTCTGGTGCGGCATGACGCTTTACCCCACGACCAAGTGCACCCCGGCACGGGCAGCGGACATTATCGAGATGGTGGGAACCGACCACATCATGGTGAACTCTGCCGGAGATTGGGGAAAATCGGATCCTCTCGCTGTCCCTCAGTTTATTCAGGAAATGAAACTGCGAGGCCATTCCGAAGCAGACATTCACAAGGTGGTTCTGGAAAATCCAATCGCCTTCTTCCGCCAATCCAATCGTTGGCAAGAATTGGAATTGCCTTCCCGGGATGTCGCCGGCGCTGTGAAAACCAATGGGAGTCAAGTCCGGAAGGGCGAAGCGGTGAAGAATTAATGGTAGCTGGGTTCGCCGGAATTTAGCCGCTTGAAAGTCCCACTAAAGTCGGCGAATTCAGCTACGGTAAAAGTAGCTGGGTTCGCCAGAATTTAGCTGCCTAATTCTTCAACTAAATTCCAGCAAACCCAGCTACCAAAAAAAATAGGAGAGAAAGAATCAATCCTTTCTCTCCTTCTATCTCAGCTCCACATTCCAGTAAGCCGTATCAAGGAAGGTTATCCAGGATTGATATTTCCGGTGTGTTAACTTCAGGTTGAGCAGCGGGCTGCGCTTGGGCTTTTCCGGCTTGCGAATCAGACGCATGTGAGCCTGCTGCGGGGTCCTTCCACCTTTGCGAACATTACAGCTAACACAAGCACAGACGATATTATCCCAACTGCTATGTCCGTTCTGGCTTCGAGGAATAACGTGGTCCAAGCTTAGTTCAGTTGTAGGGAATTTCTTCCCACAATACTGACACTGATTGTTGTCGCGGGCGAAGATATTTCGCCGATTGAACTTGACCGTATGGGTGGGCAACTTTTCGTAACTCAACAAGCGAATGACTCGCGGCACCTGGATCTGATCTGTCGGCGTTCGAATCCAGTCGTCATCATCCTCGGCGAAGAACTGAGCTCGAAACTCACTGATTTCTCGCCAGCTTTCAAAGTTATAGGAGGAAAAAGATCCGTCTTCGAGGTGAATGACTTCTGCCAGATCTTTACACAAAAGGCAGAAAGCACGCCGCACAGAAATGATGTGAACGGCCATAAACAACTTGTTGAGGACTAAGACACTACACTCCAAGGCCGAGTTTGGTCTGGATTGCATAAAACCCCCTTTTGATTGGTCACGTGAGTTTCTGCCAACGGGCATAGCTGGAGAAAGAGCATTTGCCAGGGAGGACATCTCAAAACGGGACCAGGTTCAAATTTTGTTGTTATGATACCAATGATTGATTTCTTGTTGCAAGCGATCCAGACCAAAAAGTTTACCTTCATGCAACTTTCAAACTTTTTTGCTGCAAATATTAACTTCTCGATAATGACCAAATGAAGGATTAGAGAAATGGTGCAAGCGGAACAGAATAGGATGCAGCCCAGTCCAAAATCCACTAGGTTTTGATGGGGAAGAAAGTGATTCAAATTTTCTTGGGAATAGGCAAAATCCTCCTCGGCTGGGCATGCGGTTGCCTCTTGGGAACTGCCTTGTATTGGACAGTTGCCCTGCCCTTTGGTGCAGATCTTGCGGTTGCTTATGCAATGACCTGGGGTGGTGGTGTACTTGGTGTTATCGTTGCAGTTTGTCTCCTCATTTTTAAAAGGCGACGAAACCTTGATCCCAAAATGAAAAACGAAAGTTAATCCGAACTTCCCTTCTTCTTTTCCCTCTTGCCGCTCGTTCGCTCTTTGAATTCTTTCCTTCGAGCCTCATTTCGGGCCCGAACGGTTTCCTGGTAACGATCAATCGCCTTGGTAATTCCTTCGCGGGCTTGTGGGATTGCCTTTTCCAACTCTTCCAATTGTTTCTTCACCTTGGGGTCATCAAGAAATTTCCTTTTCTCGCGGCGAAAGTCATTTCGCTTTTTGATGGCTTGGAACCAATTCTTGTTGGCTTGCGAGATTCCTTCCCGGGCTTTATCTACCGCGCTGTCCCCTTTGGTTTTTGGTCTGGGCTTCGCTTTGATTGTCTTTTTCCGCAAGGCAACGCTTCGTTTTGCCAAAGCTTTCCGATAAGCATCCGATGCCTTCAATAATTTTTCGCGGGCTTCTTTCAAGGCATCCCGAAAGGCTTGGTTGGCTTTGTCCAGATTCCCTCGGGCCTTCTTGATGGACTCATGGTAAGCTTTGAGTGCTTGTTTCTTGGCTGCTTCTGCCTTTTGGATTTCCTTCTTCGCAACAGCAGGTTTTTGCGCTTCTACCTTTTTGCTGGGTTGGTTTTTCTTTTCCTGTGAAGAAGCATGGGGAAGGATCACCAGCATTCCGGTTACCATAAGCGATGCACACCAGGTTAGTTTGCAAACAAACATGTTTTCACCTCCGGGGCGAAGTGGTTAAGAGATATAGCCGTATTGGACAATACTGCAGTTCTAAATTCAAGAATCCTCTTTCGGGTAATGCAAAATTTGTTAAGTTAACTCTGTTTTCAACAATCCGTTTCGTCAAACCTACCTTCGTTTTTTCGCAACTTTTGGAGACTACTTATGAGAACATTGGTGGTGATTGCATTGGGTATGTGCGTCCTGGGTTCAGCATTTACTAATGCATTTGCGGGAGAAAAAGTCAACACATTAACCCCGGCGGAGAAGAAAGCCGGATGGCGGTTACTTTTTGACGGCAAGACCTTAAAAGGCTGGCGGCGTTACAACCGGAAAGACGCCCAAGGGTGGACTGTCCGGGACGGGGCCGTCTATCTGGAAAAGACTCGCAGCGGCGATCTGATGACGGAAGAAAAGTTTGGCGATTTTGAATTCTCCATCGACTGGAAATTTGAATCGGGGAACAATAGCGGCATTATCTATCGCGTTGCCGAGATCCAAGGTCCCTCCTGGAGAACGGGGCTGGAAATGCAAGTGATGGCTCATGATTCCAAAGCCAAACTCGGGGATACATCCGGCGGTTCTTTGTATGACATGTTTGCCCCAACCAGCAATCCCTTCAAAGGTCGAAATGTTTGGACCACTTTCAAACTGGTCTGCAACGGCAATCACATCCAACATTATGTCAATGGCGTAAAAGTAATCGACACCGAAATCGGCAGCAAAGAATGGAAGCAAGCCTTGGCCAAAAGTAAATGGCGGAACGTCAAACAATTCGCATCGGAAATGCGCGGTCATATCGCCCTTCAAGATCACGGCGGCAGAATTATGTTCCGAAACATCAAGATCCGTTCCTTGGAGAAAAAGTAATTCGAATCGGTAAGTTTCGCTCCCGATTTTGGGAGCGAAACCTTCTACTTGCTTATCTTCCTTTCCGAACCTCCTCATATTCCCGGCCTGAACCAAATCCGAAATGAAATTGTCTATTCTGTAAGATTTATCCGTGACCAACGAATAACCCACAAGGAAAACCTTGAGGGACAAGCGGTATATATTCTTGCATCAAACTCCCTCTTTCTGCTTGACAGAGACTTCGGAGTTCTTACTTTAACGACAACTCGGCGATGGGAGAATATTAGCAGTTTCCGATACAATCGCTCATGGGGATTTCCTCTTCGCCACCTTGTGAATGTTGGAAACAATCCTTATCAACCCTGTCAGGGCAAAAGTCATTATGTCTACTGAAAACTTGACAAGTACAACAAACAACAGTAACGACAAGCCAAAAGAAGTCCGCATCATCAGCCATTCCAGTTTGTTCTACTGGTGGCCGGTTTGGGCCGTGGGATTTATTATGGCCGGCATCAGCTGGTTTTCCAACGAGTGGATTGCGACTGTGCCTACAGATACAGTAAAGGGAGTTTTAGCTAAGGAAACCCCTGTAGATATAACCAAAGAGGGGGAAGAGGTCCAAAACATTAAAAACTTCCACAAGGATCAAGTGGTTTTGGTCGCTCCCAAGGGAGCAACCACCGATGATGTGTCCGGGCCGGTTGTTCGCGTAACCACCAAAAGAAGTCCGGGAGTTATTTTCTCCGCGATCCTTTTGCTGGTCATCTTCATTACCAACATCCACATGCGAGGGCTTTGGTCGCTCATTGTGATTGTGATCATCATCTCCTCTGTCATTATTTTGGCATTGGCTGGGGCGTGGGATTACATCATTGAATACTTTAGATTCCTGGACATACGCATCAGTGCCGGGGGGTACCTGGCAATATCACTGGTCCTGTTTGGATTGTGGTTAGTGGTGTTCCTCTTCTTCGACCGCCAGATCTACATGATTTTTACACCCGGTCAATTTCGCGTGCGGTTGGAAATCGGCGAGGGAGAGAAGGCTTACGATACTCGGGGGATGGTGATGGAAAAAGTCCGAAGCGATTTCTTCCGTCACTGGATCTTAGGCTTAGGTTCCGGAGACATGATTGTCCGAACTACCGGAGCACACTCGCACCAATTTGACATGCACAATGTTCTGTTCCTTGGCAACAAAGTCCGGGAAATTGAGAACATGATCCGAACTCATTACGCCACCTCTTCCGGGGGCCATCAATAAATCTGCTCCTAACAAACAAAATCCCCTATTCCCGCAGAGGACAGGGGATTTTTTGGTTTTACGAGTACGATTAGGTATCTAATTCCCATCCTCTGCGGAAAGGTTCACGCAGAAATTGGTTGACGTTATTATTGCCGCTGGCTGCCATTCGTTCGCCGTTCCAGTTGAAGGGGCTGCCGCCTGCTCGGAAAGCAGCATTGGCCAACAGGACGGTTTCCGTCAAGGGGCCCGAATAATCAAAGTTGCAGGTTGGGGCCGGGCCGCCTCGGCAAGCATTGAGCCATTCCCGATGGAAACCCGGGGAACGTTCAATGGTCTGCCGAGGTGGTTCATGATCGCGGAATTGCTCCTCGGGGTAGAGTCGGCGGCTGTTGAAACCGCAAACCAAAATGCCCCGGGTGCCGACGAACACCGTGTTTGCTCCACGGCCCGAAAGACCTCGTTGCCGCAAGATTGGCGGGCTGCCGATTTGGTACCAGTGGAGCGTGACCGCCCGGCGGTCCTTGGTGGCCGGAAACTCGAACTGGGTGGTCAATGAGGTTGGTGTTTTGCGGGGATGGGGATTGGCATCGCTGGCCGAGACTCGGGTCGGATAGCGCAGATCTAAAGCCCAAAAAGGAATGTCCAGGATATGGCAGCCCCAGTTCCCGGTTTCTCCCGTGCCGTAGTTCCACCAATAACGCCAGCTGTAAGGGGCATAGGAAGGACTATAACGGGTTTGCGGAGCAGGCCCGAGCCATAAATCCCAATTCAGAGTATTCGGAACCGGCGGATATTCCGGGTCCGGCCGCATGCCCCGGCGACTGGAGATCCAGGAGTGAACTTCGGTGACATCGCCAATGGTGCCTGCGCGGATCAATTCGACTACCCGCGCCATATTAGGAATGGTGTGACGCTGGACGCCGAGTTGGGTGGCGACTCTTCTTTGCCGGGCCAGGTCCGTTAGTTGACGCACTTGCCAGACATTATGGGCCATCGGTTTTTCCAGGTATACGTGCTTGCCCCTTTGAATGGCCATGTAGGCGGGATGAAAATGGGTATGGTCCGGAGTGCTGATCACTACCGCGTCAATCTGCCGCTCCATACGGTCGTACATTCTGCGAAAGTCTTCGAACCGTTGGGCGTTGCGGAAGCGCTCGAAGTTGCGGCCGGCCCGCTCTTCGTCGACGTCGCATAAGGCAACGATATTCTCTCGGGAAACGGCATTGAGATTTGCACCCCCGCGGCCGCCGATACCAATACAGGCGATATTCAACCGCTCATTGGGACCGGCTGCCCGCGGCTGACGGGAGCTACCCAGCCAAACTCCCGTTGCCAGGACCCCTGCTTTTATGGCTTGCCTGCGTGTGATTTTATTCTGCATCGCCCGGACTCCTAATAGGTGTAACTTGGTCAAACTTTTTCCTATTCTTATCAAAACTGAAAAGCAGCAACAAGTTTGGCCTATTTTCCAACGGGAAGCAACTATTCCTTTGTGAAACCTATCAATGGGAAACCCGCGTAATTTAAATTTAAGGTGAACGATAAATGGCTCGGCGTGCGATTGTGGTTCGTGGGATCACCCAAGGGGTTGGATTCCGCCCGTTCGTTTACGGCCTTGCTGTTGAACTCGAGCTAACCGGGTTTGTTAAGAACCTTCCCGGTGGTGTGTTCATTGAGATTGAAGGTTCTGTTCCGCAATTGGATCAATTCCTTTACCGACTCTCCGCCTCTCCACCGCCCCTCGCCTGCATCGAAGAGATTGATTGGCTCCCTTGTCCTCCAAAGAGGGACAGGGGGTTTGAAATTTTGCCCAGCGATCAGGAACACCAGGGGCAGATTTTCATCAGTCCGGACGTGGCTGTCTGCGATTTGTGTTTGCGGGAAATGCTTGAACCAACCGACCGCCGCTATCTTTATCCGTTCCTGAATTGCACGAATTGCGGACCTCGATTGACAATCATAAAGGGAGCACCTTACGACCGGGAGAGGACAACAATGTCCCCTTTCCCCATGTGCTCCTTTTGCCGGAGCGAATACGAGGACCCGACAAATCGCCGCTTTCATGCCCAGCCCACCGCGTGTTGGCAATGCGGACCTCAACTGAAGTTGTGGAATGCCCGAGGCGAACTCGTTTCTACTACAGATCCTATTGAGGAAGCAGCCGGTTCCCTGTGCCACGGGGAAATTATCGCCTTAAAAGGCTTGGGCGGTTATCACTTGGCCTGTGACGCTCGGCAGGCAACAACAGTGGCTCAGTTGCGGCGGCGAAAGCAACGCTATGAAAAACCTTTTGCGGTCATGGTTGCGGATTTCCAGGCAGCGGAAACTCTTTGTCACATTAGCCAAGCCGAAAAAGACTTGTTGCTTTCCCCTTCTCGTCCGATTGTTCTCTTGCGCAAGCGGTCGGGTATTTTAATTACCGAGGAGGTCGCACCGAAAAATCCATTCTTGGGAGTCTTGTTGCCCTATACTCCTTTCCATCATTTGTTGGTGCGAAAAGTCCCGGAGATGCCGCTGGTGATGACCAGCGGCAATCGGTCGGATGAACCCATCGCCTACCAGGACCCGGCTGCCGTGGAGCGTTTGGCTGGAATCGCCGATACCCTTGTGAGCAAC
>CAZPPD010000090.1:0-11950 GCA_964588185.1 uncultured Alcaligenaceae bacterium
CATCGATGTAAACTATAATTTTTCTGTACTATACCGCTCATTATCCATCTGTTATACCCCCTAACCCTGAAGGCCAATTGTTCCAAGGCGTTAGGTAACGAAATTGGGAGAAACAGATGGGCAGGAAGCCAATTTTTTCATTTGCAGGACTCTTCTTGGCAGGACTGGCTCTTACCGGGTGTCATTCTTCCAACCCGCAACGAGATTTAGGGCGACCGTGGGCCCCGACGCCACAAAAGCAACCAGTCCAAGGATGGAACCACCGTCCTGCCCAACCAGGCAATCCCACAATGCTTCCTCCGGGAAATAATGCAGCCATGAATGGATTACCGGGCAATCCAACTCCCGCTCAACCTCAACCGGGAACTGGGGGAACGCAGTTCCGGACGACCGTGCCGGGTGGTACGAATTTAAGTTCAAACACTCCGAATTCTCCCCCGGGATATCCTAATCCAGGGCATAGTATTAATCCTCCGGTGAGACCAACCGGCTTTTCTTCCGACATGAAAATACCTCCGCCGGCACCTGCTAATAATTCCGCTAAAAGCCTCCTCGACAAAACCCCGCCGGTGCCGTCTTTCAATAATTGATTCAAAGCTTGATGGAAATCCAAAGGCTGGGACTTACCAAAGTCCCGGCCTTTTTGCATTAGAGTCGGGCAAACTTTTGCCTTTGGGTTGGGGGTGAACAGGGTGCTATTCTTCAATGCAAAATTCGGATCAACACCCAGTTTACCAGCGAAATTCGATCCCCGTTGACAGTAGATTGGCAATCCGACTATAACAGATTTCCCTGGGGATTTAATCGCAGCGAGCGGATTAGGAGTTGCATTGGAAGAATATTTTCTTTCCCTGATCCGAGGTGAAAAACAAGGTTTCTGGCCGGCATTCCAACGAGGTGGTTTATGGGTGCTCTCCTGGTTTTATTGCCTAGGAACTCTTGCCCATAATCTTCGCTATGACCTCGGGTGGAAAAAAACTTTTACACCTTCCATCCCGGTCATAAGTGTCGGCAACCTGACGGTTGGTGGAACGGGAAAAACACCTTGTGTGGAGATGATCGGTCGCTGGTTTCGCCAACAGGATAAACGAGTTGTTATTCTCAGTCGGGGCTATCGCAGTGAGAACGGCGGCAATGATGAAGCCTTAGTGTTGGAAGAAAACTTGCCGGATGTACCTCACCTACAAGGAAAAAACCGCGTCGAGTTGGTCAAGATCGCAGCGGAAGAATTGGAAAGTGAGATAGCGGTTCTGGACGACGGGTTTCAGCATCGCCGCTTAAAGAGGAACTTGGATGTGGTCTTGATAGATGCCACGAACCCTTGGGGATTTGAATTTACATTACCTCGAGGCCTGTTGCGGGAACCTCTATCCAGCCTTAAGCGAGCGGATGTAGTAGTTCTAACGCGGAGCGACCAGGTAGAACAATCAGCTCTGCAACAGATAAAAGAGAAGGTGGCAGCAAAGTCGGGAACAACTACTGTTGTCGAAACCACCCACAAACCGGTAGAGTTGGTAAACGCAGATGGAGAGGTGTTGCCGCTAACGGAATTAAGCGGCAAGTCGATCGCTGGATTTTGCGGTATCGGCAATCCGGATGCTTTCCGGAGAACTTTAGTGGGATTGGGAACGGAAATAGCTGCTTTTCGAACGTTTCCCGACCACCACTTATATACGCGTGAAGACATCGAGAGTCTTCGCTGCTGGGCTCGGCAGCAAGCAATGGAGTGCATGGTTCTTACGACCCAAAAGGATTTGGTCAAGATCAAGCTGAGTCGAATCGGCGATCGCCAGTTGTGGGCATTGCGCATCCAACTGCAAATCACCGAGGGCCATGACTTGCTTGACCGCAAGTTAAAGGAAGCCCTGGAGTGAATTCATCATCATTTTCACCACACGAAAAACCGAATGTTTTTCCCCCTTTCGATCTGGAGGGTCTGCAAACCTACGATTTGCATTCTCGTCCTTCCAAAGTGTTTCACACAGACCTAGGCCGGCCGGTGGATGGTTCGGCAACCGTGGAAGAGTGGTTGTCTTCTCTTCCTCAGCAACTCGCCGGTAACGACATTCGCCGAGTGACCTCGCATTTAGCTCGAGTCTATAAAGAAAACCAAACGGTTGCCGTGGCTATAGGTGGTCACGTTATCAAAACCGGTTGTGCACCTTACCTCATCGATTGGATTCAACGCGGATTGATTTCTTCCATATCCATGAATGGCTCCGCGGCAATTCATGACGTGGAGTTGGCATTGGCAGGGAAAACCAGCGAGGATGTCGCCTCGCAACTCCCCGAAGGCCGTTTTGGCATGGCGAGGGACACCGCCGATGTCTTTGCGGTAGCAGCGCGGGCCGGAACAGAGAACGAGGTAGGCCTAGGCTGGGCACTTGGGCAAATAATTGAAGAGAGGCAGTTCAATTATCCCGAATGCAGCCTATTGTTGGCCGCTTATCAAGCAGGGATTCCCTGCACGGTCCACGTTGCCTTGGGAACTGATATCGTTCACATGCATCCACATGTTTCCGGAGCACATTTAGGCGAGTCGTCCATGGTGGATTTTCGCCGGTTGTGCACAGTGGTCTCGACTCTTAAGGACGGCATTTGGATGAACCTTGGTAGTGCAGTCGTCATGCCGGAAGTGTTTGTCAAAGCGGTTTCCGTGGTGCGGAATTTTGGCTATGACCTGGACGGCATGGTCACCGTCAATGTCGATAAACATTCCCAATACCGATCACGAGTTAATGTTCTCGAACGGCCAACAAATGAAGGAGTCGAGCTGATCGGCCATCATGAGATTCTAATTCCACTCCTCCACGCTGCCGTTTCCTGTGAAATCGGCAAGCAAAGTTCTACCTACGAAGAACCTCAGCAAAAAGCAGCTTAAAGGTTGGCATGCAGAGTGGCTGATTTGGAATATCGTCCTAAAAGGCTTTTCACAAACACCAAGATCGGGAATAGAGATGGCAGCCGAGTTGATCGAATTTGTGAAGGGATTAGGTCATCCCCGTGTGTTGGTAATCGGGGATGTCATGTTGGATCGCTACATTTGGGGTGATGCAACCCGAATCAGCCAAGAAGCACCAGTTATCCTCCTTCGAGCTGACCGTCGCGAAGAACGCCTGGGAGGAGCCAGCAGTGTAGCAACTCTCCTTCGGGCTTTGGGGGCGCGGGTTACAATCAGCGGAATTGTTGGCGATGATGCCGATGCCCACCGGGTGCGAACGCTCCTCAAGGAACTGTCTATCAGCCATGAAGGCATTCTTTGCGACTCGACTCGGCCTACAACCGTAAAAGAGCGTTATATTGGCCGCGCTCAGCATCGTCATCCTCAACAGATGTTGCGAGTCGATTATGAAATTACTCAACCGATTGAATCTCCTCTGGAAAAACGGCTAACTCAGGTTATCTCTCACCAAATTCGCTCCAATGATATTGTTCTCATCAGCGACTACGCCAAGGGTGTTTGTACGCCCGGTTTACTAGAGAATATCATAGCTACAGCCAAAGCTCATAAAGTTCGAGTTTTAGTGGATCCAAATCGAGGTGGCGACTACAGCAAGTACAAGGGCTGCTCCGCCTTGACTCCAAACAGACTGGAAGCGGAATTATCTACCCAAAAACAGCTAAATTCAACGCAGGTAATATTGCAGGCCGGCAGAAAGCTTCTAGAACAGTATGATCTCGAGGCATCGGTAATAACCTTAGATAAAGATGGAATGGGATTGGTTCACCGAGATGGCACGGCAAAAATTATTCCCACTCGGCCGAGGCAAGTTTATGACATCACCGGTGCAGGAGACATGGTCCTAAGTGTTTTGGGAATGGCTCTCGCCTGTGGAGCAGATTACGAAAAAGGGATTGCACTAGCCAATATTGCCGGTGGTTTGGAAGTGGAAAAAATTGGCGTCTCCACTGTTACTCGGGACGAAATTCTTCGAGATCTTCTCCATGGCAGCTTGTCCTCTGCTACTATAGTCGCCGGCGCCTCAGAAAAAACACTTTCAGTCCAAGCCCTTTGCAAAGAGTTGGAAAGCCGCAAAACAATGGGTCAAACTGTGGCATTTACCAATGGTTGTTTTGATGTAATTCATGCCGGCCACGTTGAATATCTGCAAGCAGCACGCTCTCAGGCAGACCTCTTAGTTGTCGGACTCAATAGCGACGCAAGTGTTCGCAACCTCAAAGGACTTGGACGCCCTATTAATCCATTAGATGCTCGACTCCAGGTTTTGACAGGCTTACGCTCAGTGGATTATGTCACAGTATTTGATGAAGAAACCCCTCTGGACCTTATCAAAGCTATCCGGCCGGATGTTTTAGTGAAAGGTGCTGACTACAAAAAGGAAGATGTTGTCGGAGCCGACTTGGTCGAATCTTACGGCGGTCAAGTTTACCTCGCGCCTATTCGAGAAGGTTACTCAACAACATCCCTGGTAGAAAAATTAAAAGCAGCGTAGCTGAATTCATAACAATTCAGCATACAAGTCATAGGTCATCTGAGTTCTTGTGAATCAGCTTTGCAATGAATATTGCCTTATTCTTACCTAACTGGATTGGCGATGCCGTAATGGCAACTCCTGCAATTCGGGCCGTTCGCCGGCAATTCCCGGATGCGCACCTTACCGGTATCCTGAAACCATATGTTGCCGGAGTTCTGGAAGGAGCGCCGTGGTTTAACTCCCTCCTATTCCAAAACAAATCCGGCCCCTGGTCGCAAAAATGGTTCTCTGTAGCACACACCTTACGAAAGCAACGTCCCGATATTGCAATCCTGTTCCCAAATTCATTTCGCTCCGGTTTAATTTCCTGGTTAAGCGGGAGCAAACGCCGAGTCGGCTACAACCGCTATGGCCGCCGTTTTCTCCTTACAGATTGTTTGGAACCAATCCGGGACCAACAGGGCAAGATTTTACCAAGTCCCATTATTGATGCCTACAACCTGCTGGTAAAAACTATCGGATGTAGTGACCCCGGCTACCAAATGGAATTATTTACCACGAAGCAAGATGAAAAAGCAGCCGATGAGGTTTGGGAATCCGGAAAGATAGGTGCCAATTCCGAAATCATTTGCCTCAATCCAGGTGCTGCTTATGGTGCTGCAAAGCATTGGCCGACAGAGTACTTTGCCTTACTAGCACAAAAGCTGGTTGACGAGCGAGGCAGTGCAGTATTGGTTCTTTGTGGTCCCAAGGAAGCAGACTTGGCGAAGAAAATTGCTTTCTTAGCCAGGAGATCTGAAATTCATACCTTGGCAGACCATAGGCAGTCGATTGGATAGACAAAAGCTTGTATTCGGCGATGTAACCTGCTCATAACTACTGACAGCGGACCTCGTCACTTTGCCGCAGCATTTAACAAGCCGGTTGTTAGTTTGTTTGGTCCGACCCATATTCCCTGGACCATAACCTACCATCCGCAGGAAATTAACCTGCAGAAAAAAGTTCCCTGTGGACCTTGCCAACTCCGGGTGTGCCCCTTGGATCATCGCTGTATGAAGGATTTGCTGCCCAATGAGGTGTTCCATAATGCAACAAGGTTGATGACCTCCAATCTAGTATTCTACAAAAAACAATCTGAGCCGAGGAAAGCATCCTGAATGGCTTATCTCCACATAAACCCTGCCTATAAAAACGCCCTTGATAGGATGAGGTTGACTACACCTGAAACGTTCTTGCAAATGTCGGGAGTTATCCATTGTGGACATCCGGACAGAAATATAGCTTCCCTCACCCTAGATTCTACCCTTCCGGTTTACTTAAAAAGAGAACATCAGGTTCGCTGGAAAGACCGCCTTGCCAACTTTCTCGGGAGGTTTGGTTTCGTTTCCAAATCACTTCGTGAGTTTCAGGTCCTTTCCAAGTTGCAGTCGCTTGGTTTTGGATGTCCGGAGCCGATTGCTGCCGGGGAGAATAATAAAGGGCAGGCATTTTTGTTGCTGCGAGAGATTGCTGATGGGAAAGACTTACGGACATTTCTAGCCACAATTTCTCCTTCTCAAAAACACCAGTTTGCCATTACCCTTGGAAAATCAATTGCACACCTCCACCAAGCTGGTTTTGCACATAGGGATCTCTATTCCAAACACATTCTTGTCAAGGAGAACGGATCCCTTTGTTTTTTGGATTGGCAACGGGGTTGTTACCATAAGGAGGTGTATTTTTTCTCCCGATGCAGGGACTTGGCAACCTTAGATGCAACCTTATCTCATGAAATTTTTACTGATGAAGATCGAGGGGCATTGCTCCAGGCTTATCTGGCTAATTGCCGAGCTTGTTCTAATCATTACTCATTGAGGAAATTTCAACATGCAATCTCTCTGATCTCTTCCCGACTATCCAAAAGGAGAAGAATCCAGGAGATGCAACACCTCCCTTTGAAATCCGGTTCACAGAACTTAATATGGATCGACGGCGAAAAGTTCTCGGTAACCAGAGAATTTGCAGGAGAAATGAGGGGGAATTTTACTCAGTTCCAGAATGATTTTTTTATTCCTCCAGTAGACAAATCTTTGGAAAAATCGGTGATTCGTATAGCCGGATTCAAATCAGCCTGTTTGATCAAACGACAATCGAATTGCTTTGTTTCCTATCTTTGGAATCTCCTTCGAGGTAAGAAAGTAACTTCTAGGGAACTAAAACAAGCTGCCTTGATATTCAGGCTGCAACGTTACAACGTCCTGACTCCTGAATTGCTAGCTGTCGGACAATGGCAACGAAGTCCTTGGCGAATGGATTCTTTTCTTTTGGTGCGAAATCCTAGTAATGCCATCCCACTAAAAGATTGGCTGCGAGAGTGGAAAGGAATCAAAATAAAAAGAGATGTCCTTGCCAAAGCAGGGAAATTACTGAGGACTATCCATCGTAGTCACTGTTCTTTGGAAACATACGATTGGTTTTTGGTTGTTCCTTCTCACAACCAAAATGTAACAGTAGGAATCCAATCTCTCGCCGGAATTCATGCAAGCAAACATGGGCTGCGCACCAAAAAATTAAATGATCTTCGCTTTCTCCTAGCTGCCTACTCTTTTCTGAGCAGATCGGATCAACTACGATTTTGCCTTTCCTACTTTGAAAAAACGAAATTGGATGGTCCAACAAAATTACAAATTCGCCGAATAGTTAGAAACCCTAATTTATATTCCTTTCCTCGCTTGGTTTTGCATAGGCTTCAAAAGCTAATACCGAAAGTTCGTCGATATCATGAAAGCGATGTCCTTTTGGTAGGAAACCTTCAGACCTCTGGAGGTGCCAAACAATGACCTCCAGTTGGCGGCATCGTCTTTTTACAACCATGACCAAAACCAGTCAGCGGCCCGGATGGAAAGAACTGGTCGGAGAGAACTGGACCGAAACAATAATGGCGGTAAAGCCAACCAGCGACTTTCAAGCGAAACAAGGGAGGTCGACCGGTAGGTGGTTAGTCGAAAAGGATGGAAAATCTCTTTCCGTTTATCTGAAAAGGCATTACCAGTTGCCTTGGTGGCGAGGTTTGTTGGCTTGGATTTGGCCCGATGAAAAATGGTCGCCGGCAATACAGGAGTGGCACCACCTGCAATGGGCACGTGACCAAGAGTTCCTGGTTCCACCTGAAGTGGCTGTAGTCGAATATATAGGACCTTTTTGTAAACTCCAAAGTTGCCTGGTTATCGAAGAATTAGTCGGCATGCTGCCTTTGCATCAAGCGATTCCAAAGGCAAGGAAGTCAATGGAAACAGTGGTCTTTCAATCCTGGAAGAACGAGTTAATTACCGAACTGGCTCGCATCTGCCGGGAGCTGCATCAAAGAAATCATTTCCACAAAGACTTGTATCTTTGCCATTTTTACTTGCCGAGCGGTGAAATTGAACATTGGAACGGAAACAGCTTGAATCAAAAAGTCTTCATGATCGACCTCCATCGGCTTGGGCATCATCCTTGGTCCCGGCTCTGGTGGCAGGTAAAGGATTTGGCTCAGTTATTGTTCTCAAGCGATCTCGATGAAATTACCAAACGAGATCGCCTAAGATTTTGGTGGTTATACCGAGGGAAAACTCTTCGAACAACTACCACACGTTGGTTGGAATGGTTTATTCGGATCAAGTTTTGGAGATACAAGGATCACAATCAGAAAAAGCAAAAGAAAGCTTCTTCAACTGCAATAGGTCAAGAAAGGAAAGCAGCATGAATATCGCCTTTTGTTATGAAAGTGTGCTGCCGAATCGAGGTGGATGCGAAACCTACATTACTGATATCTCACGCAGGTTGATCTCCGAAGGTCATGAGGTCCACCTGTATGCCAGTCAGTGGGATGAAAAGGCTCTGCCCAAAGGAATGCACTTCCATGAAATCCCCAAGGTTCGGGGACCTCGTTTTCTCAGACCTTGGCGTTTTGGAGCCGCCTGTTTACATGCCCTGAAAAAAAACACCCACGACCTATCAATGGGATTTAATAAAACCTGGGGACAAGATGTGTTGTATCCCCAAGGTGGCCTGCACGCTGCTTCTTTTGATCACAATCTCAATAAATATAGTGCAACTTGGCTCCGTAATGCCGCGTATCTCTGCAAAAAGTTCGATCCCTCTCACCTGTCCTATAGTCGCCTGGAACGCAAGCAATATCTGCAGGTGCCTCAACCCACTGTCATTGTAAATAGCCTGATGGTCAGGCGGCATTTCCAGGACTACTATGGCATTCCGGCTGACAATATTCATGTGGTTCGTAGTGCTATTGATCCCAATCGATTTCAAGACATGGACCGCCTAAAGCTGCGAACTGAAAACCGGCTGCAATGGGGGATTGAGGCAAATGACGTTGTCGGTTTATTTGCCGGCATCAACTATCGGTTGAAAGGATTGGAACCATTACTTTACGGCGTACAATGTCTGACCAAAACTCCGGAATACAAAGGCGAGTCGAAAAAATTTCGGTTGTTGGTTGCCGGTCATCCAAAATATCAACGGTATGAAAAGCTGGCACAAAGGTTAGGAATTGACAAACAAGTCACTTTTATCGGTCACTGTGCTCCGATGCGAAATGCTTATTTTGCTGCGGATTTTTTGGTTCACCCTACTTTTTATGATCCTTGTTCATTGGTAGTTCTTGAGGCCTTGGCTTGCTCCCTACCGGTGATCACCACCAGAGCCAATGGAGCCAGCGAGCTATTGCACCCTCTGCAAGAAGGATATGTCATTGACGATCCGCACAACTACAATCATCTCGCTTGGAGTCTATTCCAACTCCTGGATACAGACCGGCGCTATCAATGTTCCTTAGCAGCTCACCGTGCGGCACAACAATGGACCTTCGATCACCATTACCGGGCATTATTAGATGTATTCGCGAAAACGGCTGCGAAGAAAATGGCAGCTTAGGCGTGTACGAAAATTAAGGTGAAAAAACACAAAGGCAAGGCGAACAATTCGTATCAATTTAATGCCACGCCTAGTTGATGCAACTTTTCCCGTAACAGAGTTAGATGGTCCTCCTCCACGACCAACGCCACAGGTCCCAAACGCTCGGAAATCAAACTTCGCGTTCCCGGCCATTGCATTAATCCATCTGCTATATCAAGATTGGCAACCTGAACGACAAGCATTTTTCGGACCGATGGTGCTGAGTGATCCTTTGCAGTGAGCAGCAACCGGACGGCGGAAGAAATCGGCAAACCGGTGCGGTCCTGAAACCAGATTTCCAAACCCTCCTGGGTCAGTCCCATGGTGAGCCCGCGTTCCAGAGAGTCTGGAGTGATTCGGTAGCAGCGTTCCTTGGTTGGGTCAGGAGAATCGATTTCATCCGCAAAACGGCTGATCTCCGACTCCAACATGAGGTCCGACTGCTTCAGGTCCACCTTCAAGGTGATTCCATCATTCTCCACAGTCACACACTGTTCCGGTGGAAGGGTGTAGTCGCGGCTTGCCGTGAGGCGGAACTGGCGAAAGTCGATGTCATTTTCGTTGGCGATCGCCGCCAAGTGATCATTAATACGGACCAATGGAACTCCACGACTAACTGCGTCTGTTAAGTCGTCCGGGTGCAAGAATTCCAACACAGTTGCCGAGGTGAAGAGGGTTATCCGCTCCCGTTTTTGCGCCCAGGTCCTTAAGGATTCAACTACAGGATCCGGAGTTGCTTTCATTCCATGCTGGTTTAACGTTTGCAAGATCGAACTGAAGGATTCTCCTGCTTCAAGAGCTGCATAAACCTCATCGGCTTGCAGTTGTAGGTTGCAGGCAGCTCCTATACCTTTCCAAGAAGCAAACTGACTCAATTTGGCGATTAACTCGGGCGTTGCACCTTGCCGATAAAGCAAAATTTCAAGGTTCGGCTGGACCACCATTGTTTGCGTAAAGCTTGGGAAGGTGGGCTTTTCTCCTTCTTGGAGAATCCATCTGCCCAGTGGGGATAGCCGGATTAACCAACTCCCATTCTCATCTTTCGTCGCCTGTATCCAGCGGAACTGATAACAAATGTCAAAAGCAAACCGTTCCAGAGCTGCAAAACCTTCCTCAATGGAGGTGGTAAACGAAGTGATGGTATCCTCTTCTTGGTCGAGTGCTTTTTTTGAGCTTGGTTGCCAAAAGGGATGATGGCCCAAGACCCAATTGATTACCGATGGTAGAGAGGTCCATTCCTCGTTCGGCAATTTGCTAAGCAGGATCATGAATAAAAGATAGGCTGCCGGCAAAGGGCTAGGATTAGGATTAGGATCTAACCAATCTTGATCTTTGGTCCAACCACCTAGGAAGGGAACTGAGGTCCAAGTACAGGCGAGGGCTGCAGGCAGATCTTGTGTCCACTCCTCCGGCAACGAAAAAGCATGATACTCTCCCGCTTTTTCTTGCAGAATTGATCCGCATAGAGCCAAAGCAACCGTCAATATGGCTGGATTTGGAATTGATTCCAAATGGTCGGACGGTTGGCCGTTAAGCAAAGGATCGGAAAGCAGGCGATCAATATCCCGCTTGAAAAGATCTCCTTGCTGTGTTTTTCGCAGAGGGGAATTGCGTGTCTGTTGCCAAAGAACCGCCATGCGTATCAGCAGTTCCAATCCATCTGTTTCTCGAGGTGGAGATGAGATTGGTTTCGGAAAATTCGCATCATCCTCTGAAGTTAACGGTGGCCAATCCGGGAAATCGATTTCTTCTCCTAACGCCCTGCGCGTGACATCAGGAGGACAAAACACCATCAATTGTGAAGGTTCGGAGTGAGTCAGCCACGTGTCGAACGCTTTGAGGCGGTTAGTGGAATCTGAGGAGGCACCTTCAGATTCCGCTAAGGTAGAGGTCTCCTCACCTGCACGAATTCTGGCAGAAAACAACTCCGGGAACAATAATCCGGATTCCAATAGATTGTTTACTACTTCCCAACCGTCGCCATGTCCCAAGCTGATTACCAGTTCAATCAAGCTGCCGACAAACCAACGGTTTTGGCCGCTGTAACCAATTAATGCCAACAACTGCCGGGCGGGTGGTGGTTGTTCTTTTAAGCGGCGATCAATCACCGGTGCGTTGGTTACGGTCTCCACCATGCGGTCTATCAAGTCCTCGGTTGGCCATTGGTTTCGGGGTTTAATTAAACGAGAGGCTACTTGGCGGAGGAGCGGTTCATGGTAGAGGGAAAGGTATTCCCGGAGTTGAGCAGTCCAGTTGTCGGAAACGGCTGGGGACATCAGTGGGTATTTGGAATCCTGAGATTATTATTCGTTTTCTGTAACTGAACCGGATGGACTTTACGAAAGCACCTGAGGTGTATGTCCCATTTTTTGCAGCTCTTGCAATACGGATTGGGCCCTTCCCGGCCGAACCAGCAATACATTATCCGCAAGCCGGCCAAGAATATCCGGGCCCATTTTTTTGCCGGCGAGCAACTCTTTGGCCAGCACCGCGTCTTCGGTTTGAATCAGGCAGACACGGCGGTGGAGTTTAACCGGTAACCTGACCCCTTTAGTTGGATGCCTTACATCAAGTTGGATGGG
>CAZPPD010000091.1:0-11932 GCA_964588185.1 uncultured Alcaligenaceae bacterium
ACAAATGGCTGGAAAAAACCGGCTGCCATATCCTGGTTACTTTGGACCTGCTTGCACCGAACGTAATGCCTGCTGCTGAAAACGGCGGGCCATTGGAAAATCTGGTCGTTACCACCTTGGCCGGCCGCATTCCTGGATGGAAAACTTGGCTGTATCATGCCGAGCGGGTTCGCCGCAGCGGTCCGGTTCGCCTTCGCGAAAGTCGCCGCTTGCACCGATTCGAAAACCTCCTCAAACCGGTTGCGGCTCCCTTGATTCCCAAGGTTATTCCCAAGGAAGATGTAGCGGTGCTGGTCCCGACTGGCGGAACGACTGCTTCTCCAAAAGCTGTCATGCTTACCCATCGCAATCTGGTGGCGAATGCTCTCCAACTCCGTTATTGGAGCCGAGCCGAGGAAGGGACCGAGGGAGTTTTGGCCGTTTTGCCGCTATTCCATGCCTATGGCATGACGGTAAGCTTCCTTAGTAGCTTGGCCATGGGTTCCACTATTCACCTGCATCCCCGATTTGAAACCAAGGCCGTTTTAGATCTTTTGGAACGGGAAAAAGTTGCGCTGGTCCCTGCAGTTCCAGCCATGCTGAATGCTTTAAATCGAGAGCTACGGAAAAAACCGCGCGACCTCTCCTTTATTCGTGCGGTAATTTCCGGTGCTTCATCATTGGGGAAAGCTACTCGCGAAGAATTCTCCAGCTATGGAGCCGGCAATGTCGTCGAGGGCTACGGTTTATCCGAAGCCGCTCCGGTTACCCACGCCAATCCTTTGGACGGCAACGCTCGGCTTGGTACCATAGGGGTGCCGTTGCCGGATACCGATGCCAAGATCATGGACGAAGCTACCGGCACTGAAGAGTTACCCTTTGGCGAAACCGGTGAGTTGATTGTGCGTGGTCCGCAGATAATGAAAGGCTACCTGGATAATCCGGGAGAAACCGCCAGAGCCTTGCGTAATGGGTGGCTCTACACCGGAGACATTGCCCGCCGCGACCGGGATGGCTTTTTTACCATCGTGGACCGCAAAAAGGATATCATCAAGACATCGGGATTTTTGGTATTTCCAGCCGAAGTAGAAGAAGTGCTGGTCAATCATCCGGCCATTGCAGAAGCCGCAGTGATTGGGGAACCGCACCCGGAAAAAGGGGAGATCATAGTGGCTTTTGTCGTCGGAAAAGACGGTCCGGTGGAAGACAAGGAATTGCACCAGTATTGCGCCGAGCATTTAGGAAAACAAAAGCGGCCTAAGAAAATTGAGGTGGTCAAAGAGTTGCCCAAAAATTTCCTTGGCAAGATTCAGCGTAGAAAGGTACGAGAAAATCAACCGAAGACCATCACCGAAGCTTCTCCCCCTTCTTCCCAATAGGATGACCAGCTGATTTCACCTCTTTGCCGGTTGGGTATTGTCAACTCATGGAGGATATAAGTCCATGGCCCTGTTTCAGACAAAGAATTTATGGCTAAGCCCTCTCACCAAGGGAGCGGTTGCCCTGTACTTGGACGTTGCAGATAAAAAGATGAACGTCCTTTCCCGCCAGGTGCTCCAAGAGTTGGAACAGGCGTTGGATAATGTTCGGAAGGATGATTCCACCAAACTTCTGGTCGTTCGCAGCCGCAAAGAAACCGGTTTCATGGCAGGGGCCGACATCAGTGAATTTTCCCAGGTTTCTGATCATTCCGAAGCCATTGCCATTTCCCAGAAGGGTCAAGATCTGTTTTCCAAGCTGGAAAACCTCAGTATTCCCACGTTGGCGATCATCTCCGGTCCTTGCTTGGGAGGGGGTTTGGAATTAGCGTTGGCTTGTGACTATCGCTACGCAGTTAATTCCCCGGAAACCCAGTTAGGAATGCCCGAAGTGGAGCTTGGTTTGATCCC
Source organism: uncultured Alcaligenaceae bacterium (assembly GCA_964588185.1). Taxonomy (GTDB): domain Bacteria; phylum Planctomycetota; class Planctomycetia; order Gemmatales; family Gemmataceae; genus CAZPPD01. The sequence continues at coordinate 1,869 of CAZPPD010000091.1, forward strand.
CGGGTGGGGCGGAACTCAACGATTACCGCGAGTGGTCGGTTTACAAAAGGCTTTGCAAATCATTTTGGGAAGCAAACGCTTGAGGGCAGCAGAAGCTTTAAGTTGCGGGCTTGTAGATCAGATCGTTGAGGTTACCAACCCAGAAGTTCCGGAATTTGTTGACAATCTGGTCAAACGTCCGAAAACCGGCCTCCACTACCAAAACTGGCAACAACGGTTGTTGGAAAGCAATCCTCTTGGGCGCTGGTTTATCTTTCGGGGAACAAAAAACATACTGAAAAAGGGAGTCCCCGATGACATGCCGGCTCACTGGGAAGCACTGAAAGCCATTCGTGTCGGCATTGAGCAAAGCTTCGAAGCCGGCCTTACTCAAGAAAGACAAAGCATTGGTTTTTTGGCTACCACACCCGCTTGCAAGAACCTTGTTTCCTTGTTCCAACTGCAAGAGCAGGCAAAGCAATTACCGGATCCCGAAGAAGACGAAGAACCGCCCATCCGCCGGGTTGGTGTTGTGGGAGCAGGCACTATGGGTGCCGGTATCACTCAATTGGCAGCCCTCAAAGGCTGCGAGGTGGTAGTCCAAGAAGCCAGCGAAACGGCCCTTGGCATGGGCATGTTACAAGTGGTTTCGTTGTTCGAACAAGCGGTCCGCCGAGGAATCCTGCGGCTACAGGAGATGGAGAAACGCATGGCGGATGTGCACGGTTCGACGAAATGGAAAGGTTTCGCGGATTTGGATTTAGTGATAGAAGCCATCATTGAAGATATAGAAGCCAAACAGAAAATTTTCGCTACCCTGGAGAAGAACGTCTCTCCGTCGACGATTTTGGCGACCAACACTTCTTCGTTACCGGTCCACAAATTGCAAAAAGGCCTAAATCATCCGGCACGAGTTGCCGGGTTGCACTTCTTTAACCCGGTCCACAAGATGGCACTAGTTGAAATCGTAAAAACAGGTGCTACAGAGGAAAAGGTAATCAAAAGTCTCCAACGTTTTGTGGTTTCGCTTGGAAAGACTCCAATCGTTGTCAAGGACCGCCCGGGATTCCTGGTCAACCGAATTCTTATGCCGTATCTAAACGAGGCAGTGAGTTTAGTCGGCCAAGGAATTCGCATTGAACTCGTAGACCGCGCCATGAAAAAATTCGGCATGGTTGTCGGACCCTTGGAAATGCTGGACCAGGTTGGTTTGGATGTAGCGGCCCATATTGTCCGGGCGATGGAGGAGGTCTTCCAGGATCGCCTAACACCGCATCCGGGCTTTGAAGAAATGAAGGAAAAAGATTGGTTAGGGCAAAAATCGGAAACCGGTTTTTATCGCTGGAAAGGAAAGAGAAAGCGGGTAAACATCTATGCCGAAAATCTGCTCCAACAAATCAGCCAACAAGCAGGCCAAGTGACCTTGCCGGCAGCTTCTCCGGAAGAGTTCATGGAGATCGCGCGTAACCGCATGCTGGCAGTCACACTAAACGAAGCAGTTCTCTGTTTACAGGAGGAGATCGTTCCGGATGCAGACACCTTAAACCTCGCCATGATTCTTGGTACCGGCTGGGCCCCGCATCGCGGCGGTCCGCTCAAGTACCTGGAACAAACCGGTCACCAGGAAATCGTGGACCGGATGAATAACCTGTCCGAGATTTACGGCGATCATTATCGGCCTTGTGAGGAACTCTGCCGTTTAGCTTCTGCTTAACCAGGGAATGTGTTACTTTGAACTGAGTTGGAGAAGAACACAACCGGAGAAAAGGATTTCACCAAAGGATACGACTATTCATCACTGATTATCCTATGCCTTAACAACACAAGGCAGTTCCTATCTCGTTTTCTTTCAGGTGATCCAACTCCAAATAGGTTTGCTGCAAAAAAGTTCTCCGGTTCGGAGGATGAACTATGGTTAGTCGGAATTTTGACGTAATTGTTGTGGGAGCCGGTGCCGCCGGATTAACGGCCGCAATTGGTTTAGTTCGCTCCGGCTTGTCGGTGGCGGTTCTGGAAGCCGCTCCTTTTCCCGGAGCAGAAAATTGGTCCGGCTGCGTTTATTTCTGCGAGAGTCTGGCTCATCCGGACATTTTAGGGCCTGAAGGCGTCGAAGAACTAGCTTGGGAACGGCGACTGGTCGAACGCGGTTTTTTTGGTACCGACGGACACGGTCTGCTCGGCATGACTTATCGCGACCCCAATGCTTTCCGCCACTGCTACACCGTCTTGAGGCCTATCTACGACCATCACCTTGCTCAGGTTGCTGTAAAATTCGGAGTCACGCTGCTTAATAGCACCACGGTCGAAAGTTTAATCCGTGAGGAAGAGCGGATCATTGGGGTATGTACTCAAAGGGGGGCTCTTTATGCAGACTTGGTTTTTCTAGCCGAAGGAGATGCCTCTCACCTAGTAACCCGCGAAGGATACGAGCGATTTACCGATCCCCGGCAGACTCCTTCTTTCCTTCAAGGGATCAAGCAAGTCATTGAGTTACCGCCGGGTGCCATTGAAGACCGTTTCGGCCTTAAGGCCCAGGAAGGTTTGGCCTATGAGATGTTGTTACGCAACGGAATGCTGCTGGGGAAACCGGTTCACCTAAACATGGGTGGTTTCCTCTACACCAATGACCGGAGTCTTTCTATTGGCCTGGTCCTACCCGCCGACAACCTCCACGGACATTTTGCAGGAGATCCCAACCTGCTGATGGAGTGGTTCGAGAATCTCCCTTCCTTAAAGCCGTGGTTCAAAGAGGGAAAACGAGGGGCCTTTGGGGCCAAGATTATTCGCGGCGGTGGAGCCCGGGAAATCCCAACGTTAGTCGACCATGGCTTGGCAGTAGGTGGTGCGGCCAGTGCGGTAGGGATCGATTTTCCCTACCCGAATTTTACCGGACCTGCAACCGCAATGGGTCTACAGATTTCCCATGCGGCCCGAAAAATCAAGGAGGAAGGCAAGTCTTTCTCCAAAGAAAACCTCCGAAAGTATTACTTAGATCCACTGCAGAAGCATCATTACTGGAAGGATGTCGAATTCTTGCGTCGGTGGCCGGGGTATGTCAAGAAAACCAAGGCATTCTTCGGAAAGAATCTGGACGTGACCTTGCAAAGTGCGTACCTGTGGACCAGATCCAATGAAGGACTGTTGCGCAGGTGGAGCAACTGGCTTCGACTACTCCTGGGCCAGCTACAACAAATTGAAGTTACGGAGTTACGCTCCGACTTTCGCCAACTAAGCCAAGCACTTCATTTGGGTTCCGTTTTTCCTCGTCCCGCTTTAGGACAACTATTCCTTGATGGCTGTGTCAATGCCCTGCGGGACATCGCTCGCCATCCCAGAGCCAATCTGCCGGAAGCCGGCAAAGTAAAACTGCACTACTCGGTCGCAGGGGGAAACGAGCCCAGTGGATTGCCGCCGGCACTGATTCGTCACTGGTTCAGCCGCTTTGCTCCAGTGCTGGCTTCTGCCGCCCGCCTCATTTATAGCAACGATGAGGTTTCCTTAGGTGACAAATTACCCAGGGCTTTACAGCTTCTTGTTCGCCAGGTAAATGTCGTTGATATGCTGACGGGGTTATTCGTAGGGATTGCCGCAGGAGCTTCGACCGCTGTAATGGTAGGTTGGGAACGTCTACGCGGGAAGAAGAAAAATCTCATTGGACCACCTAAGCCCGGGAGTCCGGAGGAAGAAGGTCCTATCACCCGCTACAATGAGAATGCTGCTCGCTCTCTAGACCTCACCCCTCACCTTCAACCGGCGAGTAAACATTGGGAAGATCGACTGGCCCACCTCCAGTATCACTCCACGAAATCCTCCCATATCCATATCCAATGGCCGCAAAACTTGGAGACCAAGGACGAACTCCCGGAGGCAGGGCTTTGGCATGTTTGTCCGGCAAAAGTGTATGAGGCTCGAGTCAGCAAGGAAGGTCAATTCCAGGTCGTTGTGAACTTTGAAAATTGCATCAAATGTGAAACCTGCTGGCGAACCAGCGATCTTGTCGATTGGGGCCGTGATGGGGATCATCGCATTGTATATGCGGTGTATTCCCAACCGGTGAAGAAGCTTCTCCGAGAAATGAATCAAGGGGAACTTCCGCTACCAAAAATCCTTCATCGGGATCCTTGGTCCAAGATTCAAGCCGAGGAATCCAACGAAACAATCTCTCATCCTGATCTGGCCAAACAACTTTATTCGTATTGTGAATCATTGGAGACGAAGCTTCAAGAATTCGATGAGGCCTTGGGTCACGAACCAAGAACTATTGATCCTGCCAGATCGGAATACTTGGAAATCCTGGCTAGATATAGTCAGCAACTCGCTAAACGGATTATGGAATTAATGGGTGAGATCCCCCATTTTGGAAAGAATGGAGGTCCCTGCGAGGTCTTAAAGCAGCTGGGTCATTCTTTGGTAGCAAAAGCTGAAGAGGGTGCCAAGCATACCTGGAACCGTCGCTTTTCCTGGGCTGCTGCAGATGGCCGGCAACTCCGATTTCATCACCTGGTGGGAATCCGCCGCTGCCTGGACAAATTATTTGTACTTTCCCCTCAAGAAAACCTCAGCCCAAATCCTTGGATTCGAAGAGAAGAAACCAGCTTGGATAAGTTATCGGTTTGGCAAGAAGAGTTGGATCAGCTCATCCCCAACACTATTTGGCGGGATCTTGAGAAGCAGAAACCGTTATCAAAAGAACAAGATGCTTTACTGTTGCGCTTACTCCAAGATATTCCTTTAGTGGAAGCAGATAATTTAAATACAACCCTCCATCCTGCCCAGCGAAAACTCCTGTTGGCAGAAATTGCCCAACGAGATCCTTCTTTAGCCTATCGGGCTGCCGGCCACCTTTGGGTACGAGATTTGTGTTCTCTGGCAAATGCCGATTTTGCAGATCAGGTGACTACAGGTGCAGAGTGGAGTTGCTTGGCACTACCTCGAACTGAAGCAGACCAAGCGGTTTATTTTGTACCGGCAGCTAGGTCGCAGAAAGTACTGCTTCTTCAGGATAATCAACTAGCCCTGGTCCCACTAGGTGACAAGGATTCTCCTTTGCAGGTCGAATCGTCGCCTTCCTTAGGTCTCCGTGGAGCAGGATTGGGGACGATTCCTATTCCGGATTCTCTTCAAGTTGACCAGGTAGTCGAGGTAGATCCGCTTGTCCTGCGAAAATATTGGTCAATCATTAGCTCTGCCGACTTAATTTCAATTGCCAATGGTATGGCACAACTATTGGAAACACGAGCGATCCGGCATGCTACTAGCCGCGTACAATTTCCAGGCTTATTCCATGATGAGGAATCGCGAGATACGATAGGCAAGTTTGGAGCAGTTAAGAAGATGGTGGCAGAGATTGCCGCCCGCAAGTATCTCATCGAAACACTGGACTGGTGCCTTTCGCCGAGAGATTTAAGCGATGAAACGCTGGAAAAGTCGACTTTGATGAAGGCGATAGTTGCCGAAAGTTTGGGATGTTATCCTGGCAGTATCGCCTATAACGCAGGTCAAATTTTTGGCGGAACCGGATTTTCCGAAGACGATATTCTTTCCAAATATTACCGCGATGCAGCAGCTTGGCGGTTCCTGGGCCCTTCCAATGTTGAGGTTTTCCATGGGCGTGGTAATCAACTACTACAAAATTGGCGCAAGGAGGAAGAACCTTTAAGCTGCTTTGTTAATGAGGCACATCTTTTTGAGGAGGTAGCTCATCGAAAAGCTTTGCAAGCAGAATTAGATGAAATACGTGTGCATAGATCTCAAGTCCGAACGTTGACCTCCGAATGGTTAGCAACGTTCGATCAGGAATCAAGCCCGGTATCCCACGAATATCAAACAGAGCTCCAGGAAACCTTGGGACGCCAAGATGCTTATTTGCTTGCCGGTAAAGCCTTGCTGCTCCGAACTCATTCTCGTTTGGAGGAGGGAATTCCTTCCGAGACGGAAACCAGTCTCCTCCGAGTTTGGTTGGAAGCGACAACGGAACAGATCCTTCATTTTCGTAGTACCGTGCGCAGACAGTTGGAGCTGGCTGCTCAGTCCGATGATCGACCGATTGTTGATCCCGAAGCCGGACCTGCTGTAGAAATTTACCAGGAATTTCTGGAATCGCCGGCGAGTTACAAATCGGGAGATTTCTTGTCCAATCCGTTTGACCAAACGCGTCCTCGATTTGTACCCGAAATGATTGCCATAGATCCGGACCTCAGAAAGCATGATCAACAACTTATCGCAGAAATGCAAAATCAATTTGCTGAACCCCGCCAGGAACTGTCCTATGAAAGGTACCTGGAAACTAAACATCGGCCTGATGAGTCCGACTTGGAGTTTTGCCGTCAACGAGGATATTTCCGTTATCCGATTCCTAAAGAACTGGGTGGTGAAGACTGCCTGAAGGCGGAATACTACCTGCTGACGACTAACCTAAACCGGTTGGCGGATTATTCCTTGTCCTTGACCATCCAGGTAAACAGTAGCTTGGGCTCTACTCCCGTACTAGTGGCACGAGAAAAGGAGTTACCTAAAGCGATCAAGGATATCTCCGAGTTCTCCGAGGATCCTACTTGGCAGGAGAAGATTCAAACCCAGCTAAAAGGAATTCAGGAGATGATAGGGGGAGTGGATTTCTCCAAAATCCAAAAGGCTCTGGATACCTGCAACAAGGAGCTAAAAGAAAAACTCAAACCAACAGGTATCCGAGTGCCGGCTCACCAGTTTTTGCGGACCTGGCAGGACGCCAACACGGCCTGCCAAAATTTTAACTCCTTTGACCTTGAGGCGCATCTGCAAAAGGCCATCAACTCATGGGAAATGCTATGCAAGAGGGCACCGGAATACCAAGATGAGTTGCAAAGACGGTTAAAGGCATGCGATCTATTTCTTCAGTGGATTTCCAGTGGTCAGATTTCGGCTTTCGCATTGACCGAACCAACTGCAGGCAGTGATACCGCTCGAGTGGCGACGCGAGCTCATCTGAAATCGGCAGTAGTAGAAAAAGACAACAATGGAGTCTTGAGTTTTACACCTGAGGGAAAACAAACACTATGTGCCATTCTTGATGCCGCCAAGATCGAGTTTCAATGGGTCGAGAATGGAACGACAAGGGAATATCTGCCCTTTTATCGTTGGTCGGAAACCGAAGAACCTTCCCAAATTTATTATGACGAATACGACTACGAAACCGATGATCCTTCGAAGTTTCGTTACTACCATCATGGGGAGAAGAAAGTATATTTCACGGATATTGGCCGGATTCGTGAGGAGGACGGAAAGCTCTGTTATGATTACTGGGAACTGAACGGAGCGAAGATGTGGATTACCAATGGCCGGATGTGCGGAGTCCTCTGCTTATATGCCAAGACGGCAGAAGGTGTGACCGGCTTTATGGTGGACCGCCATGCAGAAGGTTTGATTGTCGGCAGAGACGAGGAAAAAATGGGCCAATGTGGCTCTCCGACAAATGAGATCACGTTACAGCAGGTACGAGTTCCTCTCGAGAATATCATCGGCTTGGAAGGACGAGGTCAGGTCAACGCCTTGGAAACGCTGAATGTCGGTAGAGCAGGTTTGGCGATGTCCGCCATGTCGCAGATGGCTCCCTTGATTGATTCTTGCCACAAATTAGTTGATACCTCAAATGGTAGTTCTTCACCCGCTGGTTGTGCCTGGCGATTTCAAAAGATGGAAGAGATTCGCTTTATTTCCGAGGCGTTATCCTATCATGTGATTGGCCTATTTGAACACAAAGGAACTCGATCCCTTCGCCTGGAATCAGCGATTGCGAAGATGCAGGTCAGTGAGTTGTTCCATGAACTCATTGAACTGGCAGAAGACATCCACCAACTGCCTGGTCAGACTCAGGAGCACCTGGTGGAAAAGCGGAAGCGAGATGCCAGAGTTCTGAATATCTATGAGGGAACGAATGAAATCCAACGGTTCTTCATTCTTCGGGATCTAGTAAACGATGTGTTAGCCAGATGGCCGGAATCTCCACAACTCAACAAGGATGGTTATATGGGGCAAGAAGCCCTGGAATTGGAAAACCTGAAGTCCGCCTTGCGAAAACAAACGGAGGCTGCTCATAGCATCTTCGGCTACCAGCTATGGCATAACCCAAATTTTCAAGCTAGCTGCTTCTTTCTGTCGGAAGCAGTTGCCTGGTTGGCTGCTGCGGATAGCACATTGGGAAGGTTGGTATGGTATGGGCGACAAGAAAATTCCGCTGACGAAAAAGATTATAGCAATGAAATTGCATTGGGAAGACGAGCATTCAGCCGATGCTTTTGGGAGGCTAAAAATCGCCTATCACGGTTTGAGGAAGAACTTACCTATTTGCGAAGAGGTTTTTACGCTCCGGAGGTGCGGGCTGCTTCGCTCCTATTCCGGGAGGACCACGCGTCCGAGGACAAGTATCCGGATCAAAACCCAATCCCCGGCTTACTCAATATTTTAGTAGTCTTGGAGCCACCTATTCCTGGAGTTCCTTCGCCGGTAGTTGCTGAAGGTAGTTTACAGGAACCTTATCGTCATTTTTCTGAAGTGGACTTGTCTGCCCTGGAAACTGCCCTCAAACTTCGCGATGCTTCATCAGGAAAGTGTTCCATAGTAGTTGCCACAGTAGGTCCCGCTTCCACTGCTTCCCTGCTGCGAGAATTGTCGGCTCTTGATATTGATGAATGCCATTTGATCGCAACGGATGCCGATGCATATGTCATGGAACAAGGTGCTTCGGATTTAGTATACATCCTCGCAAAGAAAAGCTCCTTTGACTTGGTGTTAACCGGGCACACCGACTCAAATTCCGGCAGCGGATTAGGCATCCTCGCCGGGGAAAGTCTTGGAATCCCGTATCTTGGTCGAGCAGATGCGCTGACAATCAATTGGTCGGACAAACAACAACAGGTTGCCCTAAACTCCGATGGGAATCCGGCAAGTCGAGTTTTGCCGGGAACCATTTCCATTTCCCAAGGTTTACCTTTGCGAAATTTCACAACCGCAGGATTTTTGCAAGGCGCAGGCAAGCAAGTTTGGATCCATCCTTCTTCCAGCAATACAAAGTGGGAAAAACCAACATTGATACCGGTGGAGAAAGGAAGGCGAGATACGGAACGAACGATCCCGACCACAGTTCTTCAGTCCAAAGAAGCCGGGTTGTTTTTGCGTGATTTTCTGGGTAAGGATGACTCAGATTCTATGACCAAAGCTACGCAAGAAGAAATCGAAATCTCCATCGAGGAGGTATCCTCTCCTTCCGCTCACATCAAAAAACTAGGAACTCTTTCCGTTGTAGCCGCAGGTTCCGATGGCAACCTGCGGTCTACGGCTCTTCCTATAATTCGAGGTGGTCAGTTTTTGGCTGAAGTTACTGGGACCTCCTTAGGAATTTTAGCATTTGTGGAGGAACCTGAATCCTACCTGGAAGTTGCGAAGTTACTACACTCCTTTGGTTGCTCATCCGTTATGTTGATTCCTGTCGAACATGGGATTTCGGAAAGCATTCTGAAGAAAGTATTCCTGGAATGCTGGTCCCACCTGGACGGAGATAACCAAATCGTTGTAGGTGAACCTTGGGCGAATGAAGTTTTCCTTGCCATGGCCGCTAAAAATCTGACCAAGAACCGAGTTTTCCCGAATGTAGTTGATCTGGAACAATTGCAGGGAAAGATACGCCTTCAAATTTCCTGCTTGAATGGCCAAGCTCGTATTCAACACCTCCTTTCCAAAGATCCTTATGAAGATTGGTGGATTACCTTGAATGAAAAAGCGACTATCGCTGAGGTGCCGGGGACGCCGGAAAAAGAACCGAAGGTAAAGGTATGGAAGCCGAACCTGACTACCTTCTACAGCAGGCAGGACATTCAGCAACTTTTGGAGGAGGTCAAAGCTGCTACAGGAATTGTTCGACTCGCAGATGCGGAGTTTATTCTGGACGTTGGTTTTGGTGTGGGAAACCAAGACGGCTATGACGCCATTATCACTCCTCTTGAAAAAGCTTTACGGAAAATCGGCGTCCACAATCTGGTGATAGGTGGTTCCCGTAAGGTGACCGAAGAACTCCATCTGTCGGGCGACCTCGGTCACGGGCGGTTAGCCGA
>CAZPPD010000092.1:0-11857 GCA_964588185.1 uncultured Alcaligenaceae bacterium
TGATCTCCGAGATTCCGGAAAAATAGCCGAAATAATTCCCGGGCATGACGCGGTGGTATTGTTGGCAGCGATTGTGGGCGAACCGGCTTGCAATCGCGCTAAGGAAACCGCGATGGAAACCAACCTCAAGGGGGCTCTGCACGTGTTGCAAGTAACCAAAGAAGCAGGAGTTCCCCGGTTTATCTTTTCCAGTACCTGCAGCAATTATGGAGTATCGGATCCGGATCAAATGGTGGATGAAACTGCACCTCTGCATCCATTATCTACCTATTCCGAAACGAAAGTAACTGCTGAAAGAACTATTCTCGCTTCAAAAAGTAGTTCATTCCATCCCACGGTATTGCGATTTAGTACTGCATTCGGAGTTTCTCCGCGCATGCGTTTTGATTTGTTGATTAGTGATTTTACTCTGGCAGCGGTACGGGAGCGAAAAATCGTTATCTACGGAGAGCAATTTTGGCGGCCATTCGTCCACATTCAAGATATTTCCGAAGCGATTGAGATGGTTATGGAAGCCGACAGTAGTTTGGTTTCCGGAGAAGTATTTAATGTGGGCGGTAATGAAAACAATCTACAGAAAATAGATCTTGGAATAGCAGTTCAAAAGATAGTCCCGGGTACAGAATTGGAGTTTGTTAAGCGCGATACAGATCCTCGAAGCTATCGTGTGGACTTTTCCAAAATCGCAAACAAGCTTGCTTATCGCCCGAAATGGACAATAGATGATGGTATTAAAGAAGTCTATGCTGCTCTAAAAGCAGGTATATGGCCCAACCCAAGTGATAGTCGGTTTTATAACTGACATTAACCAAAATCCAGCGACCACCCTTTTCCGTCAAAAGTGATTCCAATGACAAACAAATATTTATTATCCGATGTCGACTTGGGGGAAGAAGAAGCCCTAGCCGCCGCCGAGGTAGTGCGCAGTAAATGGCTTTCTGTCGGTCCACGGACGGCTGAATTTGAAAATCAATTTGCCGAGTTCATGGGTTCCCACCATGCTGTCGCAGTATCCAGTTGTACGGCGGCCTTGCACTTGGCACTAATGGCTTTGGATGTACGAGCGGGAGACGAAGTCCTCGTTCCCAGTTTTACTTTTGTGGCAAGTGCCAAAGCCATCTTATATCAAGGAGCGATTCCGGTTTTTGTGGATATAACCGGAGAACAAGATCTCAATATGGATGTTGTAGATCTGGAAGCCAAAATCTCTCCTCAAACAAAAGCGATAATTGTCGTTCACCTTGCCGGTTTTCCAGCACAGATGAATAAAATTATGGAAATCGCTAATCATTATAACTTAGCCGTGATAGAAGACGCTTGCCACGCAATCGGAGCGAATTACCAAGATGGACAGCGGGCCGGAACACTCGGGGATATTGGTTGTTTCAGCTTCTTTGCCAATAAAAACCTGGTTACCGGGGAAGGTGGAATGCTGGTTACCGACCGGGCGGATTTGGCCAAAAAAGTAAGGTTAGGACGGTCTCATGGAATGACAAAAACCAGTTGGGACAAGGCATCCGGGCGAGCGAGTTCTTATGATGTAACCCAGCTGGGTTATAACTATCGCAGCACGGAAATTACAGCTGCCATTGTGATGATTCAACTCAGAAAACTTGAACAAATGAATCAGCGGCGAAGGGAATTAGCCGCTTATTATCGAAAACAACTATTTGATTACCCCGGCATTATATTACCGTTTCCAAATCGATTGGCGGATAGTGCCCATCATATATTTCCCATTATTTTGGAAAATGCATCCGGTAGAGATTCTTTTCGTCAGGAATTGGATAAGCGCGGCATCCAAACCAGTGTTCATTATCCTCCCGTACACTTATTCTCCCACTACTTAGGCCGTTTTCCGGGCCATGAAAGCCTCCCAAAAACCGAGGATATATCTTCTCGCGAAGTTACTTTACCCTTGCATCCATTATTAATGGAGGAAGATGTTGATTATATATGCGATTCTGTAAAAGAAGTCGCATCTGAATATTCCAATCGACTTTTCGTTTAATCCTGCGGCAAAACGGTGTCAGCCACCTTTTGTGCTAAACACCCGAAGGACAGTTCCGGAAAAAGGTAGCTGACACCGTTTTTGCCACACGAGTTACCACCCCATGGCAATATGCCACGGATTTACCCTAAGTTATAGGACTTACAATGTCAGTTGCAATTATCACGGGATCCGCAGGTTTGATTGGCTCAGAGGCTTCCGAGCATTTTGCCCGGAAAGGTTTGGAAGTTGTCGGTATCGATAATAATATGCGGCAACGATTTTTTGGTCCGGACGCTTCCACTTTATGGCAACGCCAACGCTTAGAAAATTCACTGCAACGTTACACTCATGTCGATACAGACATTCGAAATGATAACGACATAGATCATCTTTTCGAACGATATGGATCTGATATTAAACTGGTTATTCACACTGCTGCCCAACCATCGCATGATTGGGCGGCCAAAGATCCCAAAGTAGACTTTTCGATTAATGCAGGGGGAACGTTAAATCTATTAGAGGCTACGCGCAAATATGCTCCGGATGCTGTTTTTATCTTCACGTCGACCAACAAAGTCTATGGAGATACTCCGAACACATTACCTTTGGTCGAATTAGAAACCCGGTGGGAGATTGCCGACGATCACCCCTACACAGACGGTATTCGCGAGAATATGTCCATCGACCAAACCCTTCATAGTTTATTTGGGGCTTCTAAAGTAGCCGCAGATGTTCTGGTTCAGGAATATGGCCGCTATTTTGATCTTCGAACTGCTTGTTTTCGAGGCGGGTGTTTAACGGGTCCAAATCATTCGGGAACAAAACTCCATGGCTTTTTGGCCTACTTAATGAAATGTACCGTTTCCGGAAAACCCTATACGGTTTTTGGATATAAAGGTAAACAGGTTCGGGATAATATTCATAGCGCTGACCTAATTCAAGCATTTGATCACTTTTTCAGCGCCCCCCGTACCGGTGAGGTTTACAACATAGGCGGCGGCCGCTTTAGTAACTGTTCCATGTTGGAAGCAATCCAAATAGGGGAAGAGCTTGCCGGACGGGAATTGGATTGGACCTATCAAGAAACCAATCGTATTGGTGATCATATATGGTGGATAAGTGATATTAGCAAGTTCGCTTCTCATTATCCTGAATGGCACCTCCAATATGATATAGAAGCTATCTGCCGGGAGATCTATGAAGCCAATGTGGAACGATGGCTGGAGGTGGTTCAACAATGATCTACAAAGGCAAACAAAATATACTGGGCATACTAATTGATGCCATCGATTATGATGCGGCCATATGGAAAATTATTTCTGCAGCGCAACAGGATGAACCGTTAGCGGTATCGGCGTTGGCGGTTCATGGAGTTATGACCGGGGTTATGGATCCGGAACACCGATACCGGCTGAATGAGTTTGAAATGCTTGTTCCAGACGGTCAACCAGTCCGCTGGGCACTTAATATATTGCATCGAACTCAGTTAGCCGAACGGGTATATGGGCCGGAATTGATGCTGCGGGTTTGCCGCACAGCCTCCGAACAACAAGTACCCATTTTCCTATATGGAAGTGAGGCGTCTATTCTGGAAGATCTTGAGAAAAAACTCAAAGATAAGTTTCCCGAGATAAGGATAGCCGGAAAGGAACCATCCAAATTCCGCAAGCTTGATCCGGATGAGGAACAGGAAGTGATTGCCCGCATCAAGGGAAGCGGGGCGAAAATCACTTTTGTCGGCTTGGGCTGTCCCCGGCAGGAAGTGTTTGCCTATGAACTTCGCCAAGCACTATCCATGCCGGTTATTGCGGTGGGGGCTGCCTTTACTTTTCACGCCGGTAAGCTGGCCCAAGCACCTAAGAAGATGCAAGACTGGGGTTTGGAATGGTTCTTCCGTTTCTTGAAAGAACCTCGGCGACTGTGGAAACGATATATGATGTTGAATCCCTATTACCTTAGTTTGCTGTTTTTGCAATTAATGCGGTTTCGAAAGTTTGATCCAAGCCATGTGATGGAACCGGCAGAACGAATCCGGTATGGCTGAAAAACATGACTCGCCAAGGTTGTGGGCGGGAGGGATTTCCGCCCACAAATCCGATTTCTAATTTTTGTCGTATCTCCATGGAGATGGGCTAAGTTCTGGTGAATCCAGCTACCGGAATGGGTTGAATTCCGGCGAATTCGGCTTCGGAAACCGACACTTCTTTCTCCCATATTTGTTACACTATCCTTAAAGTTCACTCTTTTTTTCCTCTCAAGGTCTGTTTGAATATGAAATTTATCCTTCCGTTATTCGTCCTTATGTTCACTTTGTCCGCGCAGGGTGAGGGAAACAAAATTGGGGTTCGTCTTCCCAAAGGATTTGAAATCAGCGAATACGCCGGCAGCAAGTTGGCGAACAATATCTATTCCATGTGTATTGATCCAAAGGGCCGGATTGTGGTTGCCGGCCGAGGCTATATTCGCATCCTGGTGGATGAGGACCGGGATGGCAGAGCCGAGCGGGCTATTCAATTTGCCGATTCTCCGAAAGATGGGGCCATGGGATTATGTTGGGTGAAGGAGAAGCTATATGTCACGGGGGACGGCGGGCTTCGTGAGTTCTGGGACTCAGACGGAGACGATAAGGCGGACGGGCCTTCCAAGATCTTGCGGAAAATGCGCACTGGCGGTGAGCATTGTGCTCATGCCATTGTCCGCGGGCCGGACAACCATTTTTACGTTTTGTGCGGCAATCATTCTGGAATCGACAAGTCCTTTGTTCAGTTGGAAGTCTCGCCGATCAAAAATCCCATTGCCGGCTGTGTAGTTCGTTTCACCCCGGATTTCGAAAAATCCGAGATAATTGCTCACGGTTTCCGGAACGCCTATGGCATGGATTTCAATCCCGATGGCGAGTTATTTACTTACGATTCCGACAACGAACGTTGTGTTTCGCTCCCTTGGTACGAACACACCCGGTTCTATCATGTGATTCGAGGTGGCTTTTATGGCTGGCTGTCTCCGGAACATGCGGATTGGTGGCGCTGTCCGCCATACTTTTATGATGTCGTTGCGCCGGTGACTACATTGGGCCGCGGTTCGCCGACCGGTGTGGTCTGTTACCGCCATGCGCAGTTCCCGAAAAAATATCAGGGCGGTATGTTTGCATTGGATTGGACTTTCGGCAAGGTCTATTTCTTGCAACTCAAACGAAAAGGGATTTCTTACACTTGTAAAAAGGAGGTCTTCCTCGAAGCAGTGGGGGATAGTGGCTTTGCTCCTACGGCAGCAGTCGTTCATCCCGAGACCGGAGATTTGTTCATCTCTATCGGTGGACGTGGGACACGAGGTGCGGTTTATCGTATTCGCTACCGGAAAGGGCCAAAGGAGATTTCGGTCAAAGCAGTGGAGGACCTTCAGCCGAAAAAACGTCCGTTTAAAATTACCTTGGATTTTTTAACTCCAAACCCAGTAGCTCATGAATGGAACGAGGTGCGATTCACTTTGCTTGCTGCACTTGCACCCAAGAGGCGGGTGGATGCGGTTCGAAAAATTCAGCTGATGCTTGGGGGCTTGGTTTCGCCACAAGCTAAAGGCGTGGTGTGGGCAGGCTACACGCCTCGGGTCCCAATGCCCCAGTTGCAGAAGAAACTTGGACCAAAATTACTGGCAGGAATCTGCGGGGATCTACGGAATTGTTTTCCATCACAGCAAGGAACTTTAGACCGGGAGATTTCGCGCACATTGGCAGTCCTTGAAGATGATTCCGGAGATTCACTGTCCAAGGCAGCAACGAAGTTGAAAGGTCTCGATGATCCCGTGGAGCAGATCCATTACCTGATTGTATTGGCACGTTTGCAAGCTCCGCGGAAATTAAACCATACCAAGATTACCACTGAGGCTTTGCTGGGTTTGGAAAAACGTATCCGCGAGCAGGGTCTGACTCAGGATCGTCACTGGCCTCTGCGCATTTCCGAGCTTTACCGGGAACTCTCTCGCCGAGATCCCAATTTAAACCAAACCATGGTGCAACACCCGGAGTTTGGGGAACCCGCTCATGCTTTGTTTGCCGAGTCCCCGGGATTCTCTTCCCACAAGGCAGCTCGCATATTCCTCGAGAAAGCCCAGAAGGATCCGACATTTGCCTGGAATAGTCGAGTGGTCCGCTTGATCGGTAAGTTACCGGCACAAGAATCTGCCCCCGTCCTTCGCGGGTTGTGGGGGAAAGCAGGGTTGGATTCGGAAATCCTTCGCTTCCTTAGCCGCAACCCGAAGGAGACCGATCGGGAAAAATATCGACAGCAACTTCGCTCTCCTAACCTGAACAATGTTCGCGTTGCTTTGAGAGCAATCCGGGAACTCCAGCCTGAAGAATCCAAAGAAGAATTGTTATCGTTGATGATCGCCCTGAATCGGTTCCCCAAAAAACAGGCTAAGGATTTACAGCGGGAAATATTTGGATATCTGAAGGCGGCAACAATGTCGGACGTTCGGCCAAATGTTGAATCCTGGAACCAATGGTTTGCAGAGCAATACCCCAAGCTAGCAAAACGACTAGAGAACCCCGATGGAGTGGACTTTACCGCCTGGGAAAAACGCCTGCATGACTTAAAGGCGATGTTGGCAGAAGGTTCCTCGAAGAGAGGAAAACGAATTTTTACGAAGGCGAATTGTGCGCTGTGTCATTCCGGCGGGCAAGCGTTGGGACCGGACCTGCGGGGGGTGGCTTCGCGATTTTCCCAAAAGGATTTGCTTATCTCCATCATTCAACCCAGCCGGGATGTTTCCTCACGCTATCAAGTCACGCTGATCGAAACGAAAGACGGGAAGGTCTATCAAGGACTGGTAATCTACCAGGCAGTGGATGGGGTGATCTTGCAAGCAAGCGCGACCGAAACCATACGCATTCCCGGCGACCAAATTGTCAGCCAACAGCGAACGCCCACGTCTTTAATGCCAACCGGTTTGCTGGACAACCTCCGCAATCAGGAAATTGCCGACTTGTACGCCTACCTGAAGGCCATGAAATAAGTTGGCTTGTCGGCTATTAGTAATAATATACTTGATCGGGAATTTAATTCTGTTCCTCCTTGAATGCGAGAATCGTGGCAAAGATTGCAATTTTTGGTGGTGGACTTGCAGGATTGGCAGCCACGGTTGCCCTGGCCCAACGCGGCCATCAAGTTGCCTTGTACGAATCGAAGAATCGATTGGGTGGCCGAGCCAGTTCCTTCTTGGACAGTGAAACTCAGCAGCTTATCGATAATTGCCAACATGTTAGTATGGGGTGCTGCACTAATTTTTCCCACTTCTGCCGGACGGTGGGAATCGGGAGTTACCTGGAGCCTCAGAAAAATCTATTCTTCATGACTCCCGATGGCCGGGTTAGCCGGTTTGGGGCGGATTCCCTTCCCGCTCCCTTCCATCTTGCTCGCAGCTTTGCCGGGGCACATTTTTTATCTTTGGATGACAAATGGCGGATTGGATTCGGCCTTCTTCAACTGAAAAAGTACGGTCATCCGGATGACCCGCCGTTTATGGACTGGCTGATCAACAACAAGCAGACCGAAAACACGATCCGGCGGTTTTGGTCGGTGGTTCTGGTGAGTGCCCTAAATGAAACTCCGGATCGGATCGGTTTGCGCTATGCCCGGAAGGTTTTTGTCGATGGATTTCTTAGCCACCGCCGGGGGTTTGAGGTGGAACTTCCTGCGGTTCCCTTGGGCAAGTTTTATGGCAATGAAGTCCTCCAGTGGTTGAGCGATCACCAAGTCGAATTCCATTTTCAGCAGGGGATTAAAGCTTTGGAGATTGAGGGCGATCAGGTTCAGACTGGCCGTCTGCGAAATGGAGAGTCCGTTCAAGCAGACTCCTACATCTCGGCATTGCCTTTTCAACGATTGTTGGAGGTGCTTCCCGAGGATGCAATTGAGGAGCACTCCTATTTCCAACGACTCAAGCAACTGGAAATATCTCCTATTACCAGCGTACACGTATGGCTGGACCGATCCATCACTCATTTGCCCCATATAGTTTTTGTAGATTGCGAAGGCCAATGGCTGTTCAAGAGGGACTCGACTTCGCCGGGCGAACATTATTACCAAGTAGTTGTCAGCGCCGCCCGCCAATTCCGCGGTTTGGGCCATGAGGAAGTGCAACGGCGAATTGTTGAGGAGTTGCGAAAGCTTTTCCCAAAAGCAATATCCGCCAAAGTGCTCCGTGCTCGAGTGATTACCGAACATGCCGCAACGTTTAGTGCGGTTCCTAATGTGGATCAGATTCGCCCCGGGCAAAGTTCTCCTGTGAAGAACCTTTTTATAGCGGGAGATTGGACGGCAACGGGGTGGCCTGCAACCATGGAAGGAGCCGTTCGGGGTGGTTATTTAGCCGCGGAAAAGGTGTTGGAGAGGCTTGGGGAAACGGTTTCGTTGGTGCAGCCCGACCTATAGTTTCAGTAATTCCAATTTTTTGATCTTTCAATTTTCCGTGCGAAAAAATTCAGTCACACCTATTTCCCGAGCAGATTGCCATTTGTTTGCGGTTTCCGCCCGGATCGGTTACGGCCTCTGGTCCCAGTGACTTATAGCTTTTCCTGGCGATACAAAAGTTGTAGGTCTCTTTGTTCGCGAATAGTGAGCACGCTGAAGGGGGCCAAGGTATTTGTTTCTCTCAGGTAAGACCTGGCCAGTTGGGATTGCCCTAATTTAGACCAAACCAGGTATAGATACCAACAAGGTCTGGCTTGGTTTTTTTCCTGAATTCGGGCCTGGCAGAGTTCCTGAGCGGCTTTGCAAAGAATTCCTTCAACGGAGAATTCTCCGTTTGGATCCGATAGTTTAGCCCGCCTTTGGGATAGCAGGTATAGGGATATTCCTCGTTGGAGGTGAAAGCCATAGAAATCGTCTTCAAATTCGGCAATATCCATCAGCCGTCGCAGGCAGTAAAGATGATCGTAGTAATGATCGTCGATTTGGTCCTGGGTATCAGAAATAAACCGGCGAAATTGGCCTTTGGCAAGGGTAATTCTTCCCAACCGCAACAACAAATCTGCATAGCGAATGCGAACCTCGAATTGGTCCGGATGTTGGTCCAAGTACCGGGCTAAGTGGACGCATGCTTGTTTTTCTTTCCCTTTCTCCAGGAGTGCAGTTGCCTGGCTTAGATGGTCGACCGGGTGATTGGAATTAACTGCGGAACGGTTTTGGTAGAAGCCGATTGGACGGTTCGCCGCTTCTTCTGCTTTTTTTAAATTTGGTTCCGGTTGGCGAAATGGGTTGGTAACTCCCAAAGCGGGGATGGCCAGGCAAAGAATCAAATACAGAAGAGACCGACGGAATACGTGCATAAGGAATCCCGGGCAAGAAAGTAAATTCCGCTAACATTGCTGGTTATCGCAATTTTGGGGGGAGAGATTCAGAAATAATTTTCAGTCAAGTTGGGGAAGACAATTTAGCGAAAAAAGTGTCAGGTAAGTTTTGCCGGATCGGCCCTTCAGGTGCTTGGCACAAAATGCACCGGACACTTTTTTCCCTACACCAATCGAGGAGAGATAAAAAAAGGAGCCATGCTGCAACAACATGACCCCCTCGTGTTTTGGTGGTGATATTTTCTAGTCGGCGTGTAAACTCTCGCTGAGTTTATTCAGCGCTTCGCTTTCAATTTGCCGCACCCGTTCGCGGGTTAATCCCAGCCGTTCGCCAATTTCTTTGAGTGTTTTCGGCTCTTCATTGTCCAAACCGAAACGCATTCTCAGAACAGTGGCTTCCCGTTTGTCCATTTTGTCCAACAAATCCAGGACATGGTGCAAATCATCGGCTTCCAGCATCTCCATTTCCGGAGATTTCGAGGCTCCGTCCATTACCATTTCATCCAGAGACCAACCCGACTCCGTTTGCTCGCTTTGGGGGGCCGCGTTGTAAACGCGGATGGCTTTTTTGATTATGGCCAGCTTTTTCTTGGGTAGATTAAGGCTTCGGGCTACTTCTTCGTGAGTTGGCGGACGGCCAAATTCATCCTGAAGTTTAGCCGTGGCGCGCCGCCATTTAGCCAGCAACTCCACCATGTAGGCGGGAATGCGAATGGTTTTGGCGGTATTTACCAGAGCCCGTTTGATGGATTGTTTTATCCAGTAGCTGGCATAAGTGCTGAAGCGGGTATTCATCGACGGATCAAATCCCTCGACCGCACGTAATAAGCCCAGGTTGCCTTCTTCGATGAGGTCCTGAAGTCCTAGCCCTTTCCCCGTGTATCCGCGAGCAATGTTAACCACCAAGCGAAGATTGGCCCGGACCATGCGGTCGCGAGCTTCACTGTTCCCATCTTCTATCTGATAGGCCAGCTGTTTTTCCTCGTCGGCGGTAAGCAACGGTGTTTCGTTGATCTCGCGGAGGTAGGTTTCCAGGGGCGACTGGACAGATGGTCCTCGTGGCCTTCGTGGTCTTGTCATAGGAAAATTCCAACGCGAGAAAACACACCCTTCCCCGGACGCCGGCAATTTGGGCAAAACCTTTCACCAACGCCCCCGACAACCATAGCAAAGGAAATAACAAAGCAAAATGATTCAGGAAGCTTTGCTATGGAATAATTCTGCATTTCTTGTTGCTGGGTAACTTCCCAGCTTCAATGATTTCCCAGGTTTACAAGTGAACTATCGACAAGTGAATGGCTTTACCTGGACTCTAGCTCCCAAGGAATAAATGTTCAAAAGGAATTCTCGTCCTATCTTGCTCGTATGAGGAATCTTCTTGTTAGGAAGTAAAATTTGCAAAAAAGGAATAGTTTCTATGACCCGACCTCTGTAATTATATAACGAAAGCCCGGTCAGGGAGGACCGGGCTTCGAACTTTCTTGTTTTTATGTCATTCAGGTAGGCGCGAAAGCTTCTAATCTTCCTTTTCCCCTTCGGTTTCGGAACCATCGGCTCCCACCGGAGCGGTATCCTCGGAATCGGAAGATTCAGAAGAATCCGAACCATTTGCCTCCGCCTCTTTGTCACCTGTAGCTTCCGATGCGGGTGATTCACTTTCGGTTTGTTCCGGCGATTCGGAGGAAGGCATTTGGATTAAATGGCCACTGCCGGACCCGGTACCACCGCGAAGTTCTTTTTCCTTGGGTTTGGCTTCTGCCTCTTCAGTTTCGCCGGCAGCAGCCGCAGCAGCTTCTTCTTCCAACTCCTCATCCGTAGTTTGGCGAAGGCTCAAGCCGATTTTGCGTTCTTCCGGATCCACGCGGAGGATACGGACCTCAATCTCATCGCCGACCTTGACCACTTCTTCGGGATTATCCACTTTTTCGTCGGCAAGCTCGGAAATATGCAGAAGCCCTTCCAGACCGGGTTCAAGTTCTACAAAGACACCAAAGTTGGTCAGCTTGGTTACCTTTCCAACCTTGCTGTCGTTCGGATGGTAGCGGCCGGGAATATCACCTTCCCAGGGATCGGAGTTCATCTGCTTCAAGCCAAGGGCGACCCGTTTGCGGTCCTGGTCAACACTCAGGATAATGCACTTGACCTTGTCTCCCTTGGATACCATTTCGCTGGGGTGGCTAATCTTGCGGACCCAGCTCATGTCGCTGACATGCAACAAGCCGTCGATGCCTTCTTCGATCTCAATAAAGGCACCGTAGTTGGTGAGATTTCGCACCACACCTTCGATTTGGGTGTTGGGCGGATATTTTTCGGCAACCTTGTCCCATGGATTCGGGTGCACTTGCTTCATTCCAAGGGAAATCTCTTGCTTGTCCTTATTGATGTTCAGGACTTGAACGTCGATTTGATCGCCGATGGAGACGATCTCATTGGGATGGTTGATACGCCGGGTCCAGCTCATTTCGCTGATGTGAACCAAACCTTCAATGCCCGGTTCCAGCTTGACGAAGGCCCCA
>CAZPPD010000093.1:0-11820 GCA_964588185.1 uncultured Alcaligenaceae bacterium
GGCGAAACCAAGGATCTTTCCCAACAGCAACCCAAAGTGATGCAGGAATTGCACTCCGAACTTCAACGCCTCAATTCCCAAATGGTCGAACCACGCTGGGGAAGGCGGAGTAAAAGAAAGAAAAGGAATTGAGTGGAAAAGGTCCAAAATACACATGAAAAATATTTGGTAGAATTTTGGTTGGACGAAACCTTATGGACAAACAAATCAAGGCTGTTTTTTAAAGTGGAGTTTTCCGGCCTTTGGAAACCGTTAATACACCGGAACATCATAAAGCAGTTGTGAATGTTCCGGAGGACGGAGAATTCTCCGAAAATGATTATCCGGAAGAAATGGCAGAAGAGGATGATATCGAACCATTCTGCTCAGGCAGTAAAATTGAATTGGTGATTCGCAACTGAATTCACGAAAAGTATCTTTTAAGACGTTTGTGCTCCACACCTAAAAGGATTCCCTATGATTACCATCAGCGCCTTCGCCGACGAAATTGACCCAGACCCGCAGAAGCAAATCGACCTCCTCAAACAATGCCAGGTCAACCACATCGAACTGCGTTCCATCTTGGAAACCAATGTTCTGGCTCTCAGTGAATTGCAGCTTCAAGAATTAAAATCCCTGTTGGCTAAAGAAGGATTCCGCCTCAGTGCCATCGGTTCTCCTATTGGCAAGATTGGAATCACGGAACCGTTTACCCCTCATCTGGAGAAGTTCAAACACGCACTGGAACTGTGCAATTTCTTCGAAACGCCCAACATGAGAATCTTCAGCTACTATCAGGCAGAAGACGGAGAATGGAGCCAATACCGCCAAGAAGTCATGGACCGCATGGCCCAAAAAATCCAACTGGCCGAGAAAGCCGGAGTTCGGTTGCTCCACGAAAATGAGCATCGCATTTACGGCGATACCCCAGAACGGGTAAAAGACCTGATGGAAACATTGGCGGAATCTCCCTCCTTCGGAGCAGTCTACGACCCTGCCAACTACGTAGTCGGTGGTGATGACCCCGTCCGCGCTTGGGAAATGACCCGGGACTTTACAGTTCACTTCCACGTTAAAGACTGGAAGGAGGGAGCGAAGACCGGAAGCATTCCCGGGGAAGGCGAAGGGAAAATCCCGGAAGTCATCGCCGATGCCGTTCAGCGGAACTACCAAGGCTTTGCCACCATGGAACCTCATTTACTCGAGGGCGGATCTTTTGGTGGGAAAACCGGACCGGACCTGTTTGCTAAAGCAATAAACGCCTTCAAAAAGATCCTCGATGCGGCAGGAGCACGGTACCAGTGAGTGAAATGCAACGGGTTCATATTCGGGTCACTGATTCCACCACCGGGAAACCAACCCCCGTACGCATTCGTTTCGTTGGAGTAGACGGCAAATACTACGCTCCATATGGGCGGCTATCGGATTTCGCAACTGGGCCAGGCGAGGATGTTGGCGGCAATGTTGAGATCGCATCCAAGAAATACGCCTACATCGATGGGGCCTGCGAAATTGATCTTCCCCCCGGCTCTGTCGAAGTTGAAATCCACAAAGGGCCGGAATATTTCCCCGTCTTCCAAAAAGTGCAACTCCCAAAAGGGAAGTTGGCCTTCCGCTTTGAAATTGAGCGTTGGAGCCATTTGCCAGAAAAAGGTTGGCTTGCCGGAGATACCCATGCTTTTTACCTTTCCCCCCACGCAGCTTTATTAGAAGCAGCCGCTGAAGATCTTGCCGTAGTCAATCTCCTGGCCAAGTCGAATTCCTATCGGGATAGGGACGGGATCGAACATCCATCCATCCCCAACATGCTTGCCTTCAGCGGCCAAGCTGCCGCCTTGGAAATTCCCGGCCACCAAGTTCGGGTCAACACATTCAATCAACATTCTTATTTGGGTGAGTTGGCATTATTGCACTGCCATCGAGCGGTGTTTCCCCTGACGTTTGGTTCCCCGGAAGAGAACGACGAGTGGAATTTGGCTGATTGGTGCGAACAATGCCACCGCAAAAAGGGCTTAGTTATCGCCACCAATTTCCTTCAATGTTTGCAGGAGAAACGTGGGGAATTGCTCGCCGATACTCTCCTGGGATACTTGGACGCGATTGATTGCCGGCCGGATCCATTTCCACTCACTTCGTGGCATAATCTTTTAGAAGCTGGCATCCAACTTCCTCTGACCGGAGGCTCCGGAAAGAATTCTAACCAACAAATCCTTGGCGAATGCCGTACCTATGCCAAAATTCCAGGTGGTGATCCGGCCGAATGGTTTGAAGCGATACGGACCGGGAAGACATTTGTTACTACCGGCCCCCTGCTGGAGTTCACCGTAAATGGAAAGGGGCCGGGGGAAACTGTAGACCTCCGTTCAACGGATAAACCCCTGGAGGTAGTTGCCCGTGCCCACAGTATCACTTCTTTCGAAAAGCTCCAACTAGTCTGGAACAATGAAGTCGTAGAACAAGCTTCCGCCAGTCGAAAAGACCGTTTGTTTACGGCAGAGATAGCCAAAGAGGTCAAACCTTCCGGTCCGGGTTGGTTTTATGCGGTTTGCCGGGGCAAGCCACATGAAGGGTGGGCACACACCTCAGCACTTGCCGTCTCTGTTCCCGGCAAGGTTCCCCTAAAAATCAAACAAGCATTATCCAATCTCCAGCAGACCTTGGCCCAAATGCAGGATAAGGTCCAAAAAACCTGCCGCTTCTCCAATAACAAACAACGAACACGAATGATGGCCATCTACCAAGAAGCCGACCAAGTCCTACAAAGCCAACTATCGAAATTGGATTGATGGTAGGTCAAGCGATTAGCCTGCACTGGAAATTCCGGCAATGGAAGTTGCCGGGTCCCAAGAAATCGGCTGGCATTTAATGACTACATGTTTAAGGATTCGATGGCTTTAATAACCGCTAACCCACCGTTAGAACCGGGTCTCTCAGCACCTCCATTCGGGGAGTGATACCCAAGCCCGGCTTTTCCGAAGCTGCCATTCGCCCGCGAACACGTTGAGGAGCATCTTCGGCAGTGCTTACGGTAACGTAGCTGTTGAAATCCGTTGCGGTAAACAAGTATTCGGTCGGTGTGCTATGGGCCAGGTGAGCAATGGCTGCGGTGGTGATGTCTCCCCCCCAGCTATCTTCGATGGTCATGGCAATTCCCAAGGAAACGCAGAGATCTCTAGCTTGGCGGGCTTTGGTCAAGCCGCCAAACTTGCTGATTTTAATGTTGACGACATCCATTGCCAGATCGGCATGTCCGCGCAACAGGATGTCTATGCCGTCGATGTTTTCATCCAGGACGAAAGGATGATTGGTGTTTCGGCGAACGGCCAGGCATTCCTCATACGTCAGACAAGGCTGCTCGATGTAAACGTCCACATTGTGGACCGCCCGGACGACCCGCAAGGCTTCATGGCGAAGCCAACCGGTGTTGGCATCGGCGATTAACTTGTCTCCGGGTTGCAATTTAGCCGCAACGGAATTGATGCGATCGATGTCCTCGTTGGGATCGCCGCCAACTTTAAGCTGGAAACGGCGGTAACCTTCGGCCCGGTAATCTGCCACCTTTTTGGCCATCTGTTCCGGGTGTTCCTGAGAGATGGCCCGGTACAAAACGAAATCCTCTTGATAGCGTCCGCCTAGCAGGTAACAAACCGGCAGGCCGGAGACTTGGCCCAGGATGTCCCAGCAGGCAATATCAATCGCCGATTTGACATAAGGGTGGCCTTTTAAGGCGGCGTCCATGTGTTGATTTAATTTTCCGAGGTGTAATGGATTTTCACCCAAAAGGTGAGGTCCCAATTCCTGGATCCCTGCCCGCACACCCGGGCCATAAGCCGGCAAGTAGAAGGGACCAAGGGGACATACTTCGCCGTGACCAATAATGCCCTCATCGGTTTCGATGCGGACGATGGTGCTGTCGAAAACCGTGACCGACTTTCCACCAGACCATTTGTAAGAGCCCTCATGGAGGGGAAGATCGACTTGGTAGGCAGAGATTTTACTGATTTTCATTATTGTGCGAACGAAAAGAAGGGTAGTGATTGAGAATAACGGTTAATTTACCGAGGCTAATTTTTTCTTGGCTTTTTCTTGTTTCTTGAGCCCTTTGAAAACCCGTAGGCCGGAAGGAGTAACGCGATAGCAGCCGGCATGTCTTCCGGGTTCGAGAATAGGGGTGCTGCCGGTATTTTGTTCGATCCATCCATGGGCAATTAATTCGCCATAGAGTTTGGTTAAGTCTCTTCCTTGGATATTGTCGAACTCCGTCAACCGATCGTGCCAGGTTTCCTGGTTTTCTTCACTCAACTCGACATAATGGGCCAGCAGCAATCGTAAACCTTTGTTGGAATGTAAACGTTGAACTTCATCGACAAGATTTACCATGCGAGCGATCCTCCTGATGTAGATTTTGAGGCTAGTGTTCCATCGTCTTTTCGGAATTAGATTGTCTAGCCGGATAGGGTCAGCTCGATTGTTCCTCGCTAATTTCCTTCTGAAATTTCCTTCTCCACCAAGGGTAGGGATAAAATTAGTAGGATTGGATTTTCAGTAATTCCCATCTGTGAATATCTTTAAGGATAGCAATAATAAGGTTATTAACAAAGGAACCAATTTTAGGAATTGATGTGAGAATTTGGAAAGCAAGATTCCAGGTTTTCATTTAAAAATTGATTGTGAGAAGTGAAAATATTCTTACCTAGAGAATGAAGCAAATGCCTTTACTGAATCATTTCCAAACTCCACTCCTAGATTATGCCCATGGGACAGTTTCCGGAGTGCATGGGCTAATGCTATGGTTCTTATGCTAAACCAAGAGGTTTACCGGAAAACTTCCGAGCTATTCCTCAGGTGCATTTAGGAGCACAGGTGGAAGTGGATGTGGCTACCCTGAAAACGTGGATGTTGTGATAACTCGCCAATTTAATTGCACGAAAAATTTGTTGATCTTTTAGATTTGCCAAAAAAAATGGAGGGGTATTTAGGTCCTCTACATTCGGTTGCTTATCGAACGGTAAAACAAGACGATCGATTTTTCTTGGAATTGTGGACAGAGGATTTAAAGATAGGCAATATCCTGCCGGCCTTACCGTTGTGGTTGGATGAGGAACAAGTGGTTCCACTTGACTTGGAAGCAAGTTTTCAGTCGGCATTAATAGGTTTGCGAATCCGATAAGAGAATTACAAGAAGAGTAACAACATGTGCGGTCGATTTGTACTTGCGACGAAGAAAAAAGAACTGAAAGATCTCTATCCCTTATTCGAAATTCCGGAAGTGCAACCCCGATACAACATTGCTCCCACCCAACCAGTAGCCGCAGCTCGAATTCTGAAGGATTCGGGAAAGAAGGAAGTGACTCATTTCTATTGGGGACTGATTCCCTCCTGGGCCAAAGATCCCAAAATCGGCAACCGCCTGATCAATGCCCGAGCGGATTCAGCTCCGACAAAACCGGCTTTTCGGGCGGCTTTTAAACGGCGGCGGTGCTTAATTCCAACCACCGGTTTTTTTGAATGGAAGAAGGTAGGCCGTATCAAACAGCCCTATTTGTTTTTCCTGGAAAATGAGCCAGTCTATTCCATGGCGGGATTGTGGGAGTATTGGGAACAGGAGGGAAATGCCATGGAGTCTTGTACGATTCTGACAACCGACTGTAATGACCTGCTCCGGGACTACCACAATCGCATGCCGGTGATTATTGACCGCAAAGATTATGAGCGGTGGCTTGATCCGACGAATGATACCGGAGAAGGATTGGAGGATCTTCTGAAACCGTTTGATCCGAAGGCAATGGCTTGCTACCCGGTTGACACTAGGGTGAATAATGTTCGGAACGATGATAAGACATGTATCGAACCCTTGCCGGAAACGGATCTATTTTAGAATCGGAACCCTCAACAAGGGGAATTCCGCCAACAGGTCTTGGTGTGTTAACGGCGGTAAGGGTTGAAATCCTTTGCGGGCTATGAGTGGCGAGCGAACTAGGCATTCCTTTTCCAGGATGTAGTACTCGTTGTATTTGCGCCGCAGTTTGTTGATTCCACCTAAGTCAAGGTTCTCGACAAAACCCTGCCAACGATGGTTGAATCGATTTAGGCTTTCAACAAGTTCCAACAATGATTTCTTGAATTGTTTCATCGACAGAGTTGGTTTTGGCGGAGATCGCAACTCCGGCTTCATTTCCTGATGCAGTTCTTCCAGCTTGGCAATCTGGTTTTTATCTTGCAGTAGAGGAAGTAGGTATTGCCATTGGACAACTAATGCCTTCAGGGTCCCGATTCGTAGGCGAACCATCCCCCGCCACTCATCCCGCTGTCGTTCGCATTGGATCTTGATTTTATTCCAAGCTTCTTGGATTCGTTGACTTCGGTTGACAAAGGCGGGAACACCACCTTGGGCCAAAAATTGTTTGAGGACACCGCCATCATCCAAGCCGCCTAAAAAGCCAAGGTCTTCTTCGGCTAGATCATCCATGGAAGTACTCCGTTTCAATCACAAAATCAATCTATTCCTATTCTATGAGACAGCGAGATGGTTCCCAGTGGCAATATGCAACATGAAAGGAGAATTATGTTGGCAAGTAAATTTTTGGTTATTAGTAGTGAAAAATATCCAACATATGCTCATGTAAGAAAATATAGAAGAATACAATTGCACCGCCGGTTTTTTTGCTTGACTCGTGTAATCCACTTGCAGATAATCCCCTTCAATTAATCAAACTCTACTTAGCACTTCGCTTTGTGTGGCAAGCCCAATGTTTTCCACCCCCCCTGAATTGGATTTTATTTGTTACCGTTTTTTAATTTAGCGGTTCTAGAAACAACACTGCTTGGAAACTATTTAGGCGTTCCTGTGTGGACCCGCGGAGCCTATTCGTGGTTCTTGGCGATAGTGAAAACTTCCCGGAACGTGGCAGTGGTGTAGTCGAAGAAGTAATAGACCTTCCCAGTTCCGGGTTTGGACTGGATGGTAATGGTTTCCTCCTGGCTGCTAATGACAACGGCGAAAACCCTTGCCAAGTTTCCCTGAGATTTCTGCAGACTTGAACATCGCGGGGTTAAACTTCGAAGATGATAATGTTACCCACTTTTAGGTTGAAGGATTTACAGGAGCTTTCGATGACGACTTGGACCCGGATGATGACGGCGTCTTTGATCTCACGCCCTGGAATACGACTACCGGTGTTTTGGATTCGGTTGCTTTGGTCCAAACTCCTACCAATTGGACTGTCCTTATTCCACTTGGTGTCGAGCAGGTGTATGACCTCCTTTCCCAAAGCAGCTACGGGCTAAAAGCCGGTCCTGTTGCCTCCACGACTCCAAGTCATGTTTATTGAGGTGTCGACGGTGTTGGGAATTTCCTCATTGGTGATCCAACAGTACTTACTGAGCCTGTTTCCGTTCTCGCCGATAAATATAGCAATTCGAGGGCCCTTGCTCATAGGCTGGGGTCCTTTATTCACTTACAACGAAGCCTACCTCTCCAACTGTAATCGCAACAAGTTCAATGCCATTTTGGCGGTCCTGCTGCGAATTTCTGCTCGGTTGCCGGGCCAGATAAAGGTTTGCGTTTTCGTTCCACCATCCCAGCCCAAGCCGACGAAAACTAATCCTACCGGCTGCTCTTGGGTGCCTCCAGTTGGTCCGGCGATTCCGGTTGTGCTGAGGGCATAATCCGTTTCGAAGCGTTGGCGGCAACCTACGGCCATTGCCTCAGCTACTTGGGAACTAACTACGGTGTGCTTGGTGATCATTTCCTTGGGAACGCCGAGCTGTTCCATTTTGATTCGCTCGTCGTAGGCAATTATACCTCCCATGAGACTGGCACTGGCACCTGGGGTGTCAGCAAGGCGGTCTGCTACTAAACCGGCAGTCAGACTCTCTGCAGTGGCTACTGTTTGCTTCGACTCAAGCAGTTTGCGGATTACCACGTCCTGAAGCTGCTCTTCTTCCACTCCAAAGACGAGCGTTCCAAGCCGCTCCCGGATAATATTTTCCACTGGAAGGATCTGTTTGTGAGCCTGTTCTGGCGTGAGTGCCTTGGCTACAATACGCAAGGAAATAGTTGCATCACTAGCGGTGATTCCTACCTCTGGTTCCAAACCTCTTTGGGTCAGGTCGGCAACCTTTTCCTCGATGGTAGATTCCCCTGCCCCAAAGCAATTGATTTTGCGTTGAACTACTACACCGGTGCTTAGGCCAAGAGCCAATAACTTCGGTCTAACGTACTGCTCATACATGTACCGCATTTCCGAAGGTACGCCGGGCATGGCTGCGATGATGGCATTTCCGAATGGCAGCCAAACACCAGGGGCAGTCCCGCGGTCATTAGCGATTGGTTCACTTCCCATGGGAAACATCGCCTGGATTCGGTTTCGTTCCGGCATTGTCCGATTGCGGGAAGCAAACAATTGGGCGATGTAGTCGTAGGAGGGCTGATGAAACTCCATCTCGACTCCCGCAGCTTCGGCCAAAGCTTCCCGGGTGAGGTCATCCTGAGTTGGACCAAGGCCACCAGTGCACAAGATGACCTTGGCACGTTGAGCTGCAATCCGGAACACCTCTACATTGGCTTGCAGGTCATCGGCAACTGTGGTGTGCCAACCCACTTTGATACCGATTTCTAATAACCGCCGGCTCAGCCACTGGCAGTTGGTGTCCAGGTTTTGCCCATTCGTTATTTCTGTTCCTATGGAAATTATTTCTGCGTTCATAGGCTTAGTTCGGGAATCCTTTGGGATCAAGAACAACATGTTTGACCGAATGTCGGCGGAAGGTGTAGGTAAGGTGAACTTTGCCATCCGAAGATTGCATTACAAAGGGATAAGAATATTCACCCCGGGTATTTTCCAGAGTTAGTATCGGAGTCCAGTTTTCACCATCGTTGGAAATGGCGACATTCAATGGACTCCTACCAAATCTGGTATGGTTGTAAACCAATAAATGACGGCCATCACTGAGAGTAATTGCTGCAATTCCAGAATTTGGGTTTGGCAGCTTGGTAGCAGTTAATTTGCTCCAGCTCTGTCCTTTGTCGGTGGACCAACTCTGGACAATTACGCCTTGCTTACTACGGCAGAGAATCTGCAACTTGCCGTCGGGGTGAGTTAGAATTGCCGGCTGGATGGCGGAGAATTTACTGCCGTCATTGATTGGCCCCACCACCACCACCCAGGTTTTCCCTTGATCTTTGCTGACCTCAAAATGAACCCTCCAACCTTGGTGTTCTGTGCTGGAAGGACTGAGAATGGTACCGTCTTCAAGCTGAATCGGTTGATTTTTTACCGGGCCAATAAGGTTCCCAATCTTTTTGTTGGCACCTAGTCGTCGGGGTTCCGACCAAGTCTTTCCATCATCCTCGGAGGTCTTGACAACGCCCCACCAACTCCTGGGAGTAGGCCCTATTTTATAGAGGAGCATCAATGGACCCTTCTTAGGGCGAAACAAAACGGGGTTCCAGCAAGGATAGCGTTTCTTTGGCGATTGAACTCCATTGGCCACCTCCACCGGCTTGGACCATTCATTGCCGTCAAGGTGAGAAATCCAAATTCCGACATCCCGATTTCGTTCACGGGTGCCCCCAAACCAAGCAGCCATCAATCCGGATTTGGTTTCGATAATGGTTGAAGCATGACATTGCGGAGTTGGGCGGTTCCTGAGGGGATAGATAAGTTCACTTTTCACATAACCCATTTGTCCGTCTTTCGCTAGTTCGGGCAAGATGACTTTTTTCTTTCCCGCTTGGGATAGTTGATTCAAGGCAACCGGCGTGAAGAAAGTTATCGCCATTAGGATTTGAGATAAACGGTGGGTCATTTTATTCATCCAAATTCTTCTCAACGAATAATGAAAAATGGTAGATTTGGTTTATTCTTACATTACAATTTCGCTTATCAGATGAATAGAAAAAACCCCAATAGGAATCGAGTTAATTCATGTACTTACGAATCTTCACTTCCATCGCAGTTGCTTTTCTGTTTGTCCTTAGCCAGAGTGAGAAGCAAGTCCATGCTCAGGACAAACCCAATATTTTGCTGATTTTCGCCGACGACGTTGGCCGGGATGCCATTGGCTGCTATGGGGGGCAGTCATTCAAGACTCCCAATATCGATCGGTTAGCCAAGACCGGCACGCGATATACCTTCGCTTTTAGCATGCCGGTCTGTCATCCCAGTCGAACCACTATTCTTACCGGACGATACCCCTTTCAGACCGGCAATCCGCGCTGGGGGAGATTTCCGAAAACACTGGAACAGCAGACGTTTGCCTTTGCCCTAAAGAATCTGGGATATGCAACCGCAATTGTGGGCAAGTGGCAACTGGGAATGTTAAAGAATGATCCGCAACAACCGCATCGCATGGGGTTTGATGAGTATTGCCTTTTCGGCTGGCACGAGGGGCCTCGTTATTGGCAACCCCGGATCTGGCAAAACGGCAAACTCCGCACGGATGTTGAAAAACGCTATGGGCCGGATGTGTACTGCGATTACCTGATCGACTTTATGAAACGCAATAAGAAAAAACCCTTTCTGGCATTTTACTCCATGGCCCTTTGCCACGATGTAACCGATGATCTCAAAGAACCAGTGGCTTATGGACCGAAACGCAAGCAGTATGAATCCTTTGGCGAGATGGTGGAGAAGATGGATGAGATTGTAGGCAGGTTGGTCGCGGCTTTGGAAAAAAACGGATTGCGGAAGGATACAATCATTATTTTCACCACTGATAACGGTAGTCCGGGAAGGATGATCCTTCGTGCAGAAAATGGTCGCTATATTCGCGTGCCAGTCTTTTTGATGTGGAATGGAATGCGTGTTCAAGGCGGCAAAGGGAAGCTGACTGATGCAGGAACACGCGTTCCTTTTATTGTCAACGCACCGGGAAGGGTTCCTGCCGGCAAAACGGAAGACACTCTGGTGGATTTTTCGGATTTCTTTCGGACCTTTGTTTCGGTGGCAGGGGGTAAGGCCAAAAAGTTAGCTCCGGGAGGATACAACTTTTTAGCCGGCGTGCTTAAAGGTCAGGAAGGTCCAAAGCGGCCTTGGGCTTTTGCTCAGCATCGAGGGAAGAAGTGGGTTCGGACCCGTGAATGGAAACTTTATGACAACGGGAAGCTCTACAAAATGCGAGAGGACCACTTGGAAAAGCAACCTGTCACCGTGGCGAATCGGGAAAGCAGATCAGCACGGGAAGAGCTACTGGGTGTTTTCAAAAAGCTGGGAATTAAATCCAAATAACTATTTTTCGAACTAGCTCCGAGAAGCCATCCGTTTTCGCAGGTCTTTCAGGATGATGCTCATCTCCTTAGGTGGCGGAACAGTCCAAGACATTTCCTTCTTAGCTATCGGATGACAGAGGGATAAAAAACTGGAGTGCAAAAGAAGCCGTTGCGCTCCGCTGGTATCGGGAAGGGGTTTGCCATGGATTGGGCGGTCGTAGATTCGTTCCCCGCACAACGGTGTTCCCCGTTCTCCCAGATGAATGCGGATTTGGTGAGTGCGGCCCGTTTTCAGCCGGCATTCCACCAGAGTGAAATCTCCAAGTTCTTCCAGGACTTTTACGTGAGTAACCGCGTGCTTTCCTTCCTTACCATCATTCGAACTTCCCCGGCGACCATCCCCTCGGTCTTTGATTAGATTGGACTCAATGGTTTCGTTGATTGCTTTCCCTCGCACTAATGCTTGATATTTCCGGCTCAGTTCTCCCCGGCGGATTTGCTTGCCCAAGATTCGCTCGGCTTCTTCGGTGAGAGCAAATACCATCAATCCGCTGGTTTCCTTATCAAGGCGATGGATAGGGCGAACTCGTTTCACCGATTTGCCTTGTTGTTTCATCAGATCCGGCAAC
>CAZPPD010000094.1:0-11801 GCA_964588185.1 uncultured Alcaligenaceae bacterium
GGATTATTAACAACATATGTGCCTAATTCAGCTCAAAATATCTGGATTTGCTTTCCCGTGGGGGTTCGGAAGCTCCTCATATCCTATTGGCAGCAATGGATGTAGATGTAAACGATCAGAAGTTCTGGGAAATGGGATTGCAATTGCTGGATAATATGGTTTCCGAGGCAGAAGAGTTAGCAAAAAAGTTATAAGGGAAGCTACATTAATCCCGCAAAGCCCTTCCCGTTAAATTTAGGAACACCCGTTCGAGATTCGGTTCCTCGGTTTCCAAACTCGTCAAATCAATGTGTAACTCATTCAGTAATCCGGCTAGCTGGAGAAGAATGGGTTTCACATCATTGCACTCTAATTCCAGGATTTCGCCATCCAATTGTTTTAAGGCGACAACGTTCAGCGATTGGATTTTTGTCCTTAATTCCGGAGTGATTTCGGTTACGCGAATGCGGATAACGCCGTTCATCTGCCGCAACAAAGCCGGAATGGAATCACATGCGATCAGCTCGCCGTGGTCGATAATTCCAACCCGCGAACATAGGGTTTGCACTTCTTCCATGTAATGGCTGGTATATACAATCGTCATGCCTTCTTTGTTTAAGCGGCGAACGCCTTCGAAAATGTGATTTCGGGATTGAGCATCAACTCCGGTAGTCGGTTCATCCAAGAGCAGCAACCGAGGTTTATGAACCAGGGCTAAACCCAAATTGAGCCGCCGTTTCATGCCGCCGGAAAAAGTATTGGTTTGTTGGCCGCAGCGGTCTTGGAGACCAATAAGCTCTAAAACTTCCTCAATTCGAGACTTCAACTCCGGATCGGCAATTCCGTAAAGCTGACCGACAAAACGTAGGTTTTCTTGGGGAGTTAGCTCTTCATAAAGAGCCAATTCTTGAGGAACGATGCCGATGAGTCGCCGGATATCCCGGTCCCAACGATTGACCAGAGCACCATCCAGCACAATTTCACCGCTGGTTTGTTCCAACAGGCAGGAAATAATGGAAAGCAGCGTTGTTTTCCCAGCCCCATTAGGCCCCAGCAACCCGAAGATCTCGTTCTGGGCAACGGAAAAAGTTACTCCGGCCAGTGCTTGAACGCCATTGTAGCTTTTTTTTACGTCAGTTATTTGCAGCATTTGCAACCATGTTTTTCAATACAAAATTAGTACTACTATCTTCATTATTACTAATTCCTTGGGTTTGTTTTAAATTTCGTGTTTGCAACAAGGAAGAAAATAAAATTTCCCTGACACGTTGATTGAATTCCCTTGGATTTAAAGAAGCTGTGGGACAAATCCCAATTAACGATTCAGAACTCTTTCCCGAGATTTATTCGGGGAATTAGTACAGCTTTCCTTTGCAGATTGGTTCGCGCAAAAGGATTTGTCCGCAATTGAATGACTGGAACACTATTACCAATTTCACTGGAAGGCCCCCTTCACCAAGAAGACCTGGTTGCCAAGGTATCCTTTGATTTTCCACCGAACTCCTGCAGAAGTAACCATTTCTCCCACTGCAACACAGGAAAAGTGTGAAAGCTCTATTGTTTGTATCACCTGTAAGGGTTGTGGAGACCATACTTCTCGTTGGGTTCGGCCCTCTTGCGCTGACAAAGGCGTTTGCTTCGGGGACAATGGACCTTCAAGATTCGCCTGAGCCATACTCTTGGGATAGCAGGCTCTGAGGAACTCCATGAGGGAAGGATATGCGCGGAAGATCAACCGCATCTTCCCCTGTGTTGTGGGGAGTTGTGCTTTGTGGACTATTAGCCGCCGGGAACTCCCTACCGGCTCAAACTCCCCCTACTCCCGGATTGTTGACGCAAGACCAAAACCAGTTGCCGGAACCCCCGTTGGCGGAGGAGCCGCCAAAAAATGGGTCGGACCAAGAGACCACGCCGGTCCCGGTTGTGCCGCCACCGCCGCCACCAAAAACGGAAACGGCCCCGGTGATTTCAGAGCCGGCACCTACATCCGGCCGGGTAATCGGCACTCCTTGCCCGGTCGACCCGCCGGTTCCGGTGGTCGTCCTACGGGTGCGAGTGGCTGCTTGTTCTCCGGAAGGACAACAACTGAAATATAAGATCTGTGTCGAAAACGTTTCGGTAGCACCGGCTCATCATGTTTTGGTTCGGGATGTCTTGCCGAAGAATGCCCGCTATGTGGGGGCAGACCCGAAACCGCAGCAGAATAAAGACGAACTCTTGTGGGCTCTGGGCACATTACCGCCGTGCTGTTGCCGGACTATTGAACTAATCGTCGAACCAACCAACGACCAGGACATCAAGAATTGTGCCCGGGTTTCTTTCGAGCATGGACAATGTGTTGTCACACGCTTAGCCCGGTCCACGCCGACTGCTGGAGTTCCGGGGCCTGGTCAGCTGGGTCCCTTTGGCCAACCCGGAACTCCGCAACCTCCTAAAAAAGGCGACGGCAAGGAGAAAGAGCCACCGGTGGGTGACGGCAAAGAGAAACCGGACAAGGACAAGTTAGAACCGGTTCCTGCCGGAGCCATCAAACTGGAAGTCTCCGGTCCTCGCCAGCATCCCGTGGGAGTACCAATCACCTACAAGTTGACTCTAAAGAATGTGGGGCCAACTCCAGTTCGCAATGCCCTAGTCCACAACGATCTCCCGGAGAAAACCAAGTTCATCTCTGCTAATCGAGGTGGCATCTCCTTGGCGAATCGAGTTGCCTGGCAAATTGGTACTTTGCAGCCTAACCAATCGGAAACTGTTGAGGTAACTTACGAAGCTTTTCAAGCGGGGAAAATTTGTGTTCAGCCGGTGGCCACGGCTGACCCGAATCTTCGGGTGGAAGCAAAGTTCTGTACTGTTTTCCGTGGAGATACGGCTCTCTCGACCTTTATGGAACAAGATATCGACCCAATTGCCGCCGGGGAAACTTCCAAGTTCGAGATTCGAATCCGTAATACCGGCAATAAACCGGCCTCGAATATTTCCGTCACCGGTTTTGCTCCACCCGAGCTGGAAATCTATCGAGCCAACGGGCCGGTGGACCACAACCGTAAAATTGATTCCGATGGCGGCCATATTCTTCAGTTTGATACTCTAAAAAGCTTGGCGGGTGGTAAGGAGGCGGTTTTTGAGATTTATGTCCGTGCCCGCCGCGTTCAGGATTTGGAAATAGTCGTCTTCAAGATGCTGATGAATGCGGATGAGTTTAAAGGTCCGCCGGTGCGAGAGGATGAACCAACTACAATCATTCCGGAAGAAGGTCCCAACGGAACCGGGCTGGAAGCGTTTCTTAGATGGAAACGGATATTAAGGCGGAAAAATGCACACCAAGTGATTTCCGGTTCTGTAAAATAGGCCAAATAAAAGCTGGTCCTATTTGGGATGATTTCACATGCCCGATAATGTAGCACTTTCCGTGTTGGCTCATCCGGATGATGCCGAATTTCTTTGTGCCGGAACGTTAATTCGCTTAGCCAAGGAAAAAGGCTGGGAAATTCATATCGCCAC
Source organism: uncultured Alcaligenaceae bacterium (assembly GCA_964588185.1). Classification (GTDB taxonomy): domain Bacteria; phylum Planctomycetota; class Planctomycetia; order Gemmatales; family Gemmataceae; genus CAZPPD01. The sequence continues at coordinate 3,478 of CAZPPD010000094.1, forward strand.
CATGACCCCGGGAGACTGCGGTTCCGCCGTGCTTCCACCGGAGGAAATCAGTAACATTCGCCGCCAAGAAGGAGAAAACGCCGCCAAGGTAATCGGCGGGCACTTTCATTGCATGGAAGAACGGGACCTGTTAGTCGCCTACAACGACCGGACCTTGGAGAAGGTAACTCGTTTGTTACGGATGGTTAAGCCCAAAATTGTATTTACTCATAGTCCCAGCGATTACATGCTGGACCATGAAATGACCAGCACCATCACCCGCGCCGCTTGTTTTAATGCCCCCATCCCGAATTTCTTTCCCGATGAAGAATGTCTCCCTTTACCTGCGATCCCCACTCTTTACTACTGCGATGCCATCGAGGGCAAAGATCCATTGGGAAATTCGGTGGTCCCCCAATTCGGCATCGACATATCCTCTGTAATCGAAACGAAGGTAGAAATGATGGCCTGCCATGCCAGCCAAAGGGAATGGCTGCTTAAACACCACGGCATGGACCAGTACCTGCAAGCTCTAAGAGACTGGGCCACTCACCGGGGCAAAACCTGCGGAGTTCCCTATGCCGAAGGATACCGGCAACACTTAGGGCACAGTTATCCGCAGGAAAACTTGTTGGGGGCTCTGCTGGGAAGCCTTTTACCAAAAACTAAATAGCCGATACTTTGGTGTTCATTTTCCGCAGTTCCTACTCCTTTTTGTTGGAAAGAAATTTAGATTTCCTTACCTCGAATGGACTTCATAACCAGCTTCTTTCCAAGCATTGACACCTCCGGCTAGCGCTTTCGTGTCGGAAAAACCCTTCTCTTCATACTCTTCCGCCCGACGGGTGGAGGTTTCGTCGTTCGGTCAAGCACAATAGAAAATCACTTCTCGATCGGCAGCAATATCATTAGACTGAGATTGGAACTCATCCAAAGAAATAGCACCTTCTAAATGGTTTTTCATGAATTTTTCCCCATCATTGTAAGCGCAGACCAACAGGGCTTCCTCTTCGGAATGCATGTCCTGATATGCCTTCTTAGGATCGATTCGTTCAGCCATTATAGACCTCCTTTTTGAAACACAAGTTTAGGCTGATCATTGAGTCGCCCAATGGTAAAAATCAAATCCATCTCCCCAACTGTAGAGAAAGATATCGCGCATTTATAGGCGACTGATTACTCACTCATCCCTATTCATTACCTGTTGCCAATTGACACCAGAATGACTAGGAAATTTATCTCCTGCTATTTAAAGCCATGTATAGCAAATATGCTGGGCAACGAACGCTTATCCGGGAACTACTCAAAAATGGGAATATTGGTTCCTCCATTAGCAAATCTTTGTTAATGGCATTCTTCTTGCAAAAGGTATTCCTAGATGAGGGATTTTTTCCATACCCACTTAGACCTGCTTCCCATTATTCCTTTTGCTGATCATTGCAAATTGGGATTTCCCATGGGGAGGACAACTACAAAATGCGAACTCTTATACCAGTAATAGAATCTATACCCACTCGGGATGATGCATCTGCGATTCAAGAAATGCAAAAAAAAGGGGTCGTTTGTTGGTCTTACCAAGAATTGGCAAAAGTTGTGGATCAACTAGCCCAAGGACTATTGCAGGAAGGATTGGAAAAAGAGCAACCGGTATTAGTTTACGCTCCCAATCAACCGGAATGGATTATTGCCTGCTTGGCGATCCTTCGATGTGGTGCAGTGGTAGTACCAGTGGACTCGCAATTTGAAGACAAAATCTTAAACCACATTCTACGAGACTGCAATGCGAATTGGGGCTTTACCACCGAGAAGGGTTATGACCAATTAAAAAGGCTTGGTTTGACCAGTCAGCGAAAATTCTTTCGCCTTGATCAAAAAGAAGAGGAAAAAGACAGTTGGCATCATCTCCTACACGAAGATAATAAGGACTATCCTAACATTGTTTCGGACGATGCGGCAGTCTTGTTTTACACCTCTGGGACAACAGGAAAACCAAAAGGAGTCCCCTTAAGTCATGGAAATTTGGCTTTTCAAATAAATTCCACGCTCCAGGTAGGCTTAGTACAGGAAGATGATCACGTCCTTCTGCCATTACCTTTACATCACGTTTATCCATTTGTCATAGGTATGCTTTGCCCTTTGGCTCTAGGATTGACAATTGTTTTGCCGCAGACTTTAACTGGTCCCCAGTTAGTGCGAGCAAACCAAGAGGGCAATGTGAGTGCTTTAGTAGGCGTTCCGCGCTTATATCGAGCTCTTTTCGATGGATTACATTCACGGATCCAATCCAAAAACTTTTTCGTGCGGGGATCTGCCAACTTGGCTTTATGGACTAGTAGGCAATTGAATCGCCTGGGCATTCCAGCGGGAAAATTTCTTCTCGGCAGTATTCGCAAGCAACTTGGGCCCCGACTCAAAATCCTTGCGTCTGGTGGATCTGCACTCGATCCTGACCTGGCTACCGATCTTGAAGTGTTCGGCTGGCAGGTTGCCCTTGGCTATGGCTTGACCGAAACGTCTCCTTTATTGACGTTGAGGTTAACGGCCGAAGAACCGATAACAAGCGTTGGCAAACCCTTGGAAGACGTGGAGATTCGCCTCCAACCTCTGGAAGAGCTCGAAAACACAAAGGAAACAGTTACGGAGATACAAGCAAAAGGGCCTGGTGTTTTTTCTGGCTATCACAACTTACCTGAGAAAACGCAAGAGGCTTTTACGAAGGATGGTTGGTTTCGCACGGGTGATCTCGGCTACTTTGATGAGCAGGACTGCCTTCATGTCACCGGACGCACCTCCACAATGATCGTTAGCGAAAGTGGAGAGAACATCCAGCCGGATTCAATCGAAGAAGCCTATGAGCAAGAATCAGCCATCAAGGAGATTGCCGTTTTCGAAAAAGACCGTAACCTTGTCGCTATTATTGTCCCAGAGTTGGATGAATTAAATGCAAAGGGTTACAAGGAAATCGAGGAGATAATAGGCGACTGCATCGCCTCTCGTTCCAAGTCCCTCCCTTCCTACCAGAGAGTTACTAACTTTGTAATTTCCCAGGAAGCGTTACCCCGGACTCGTTTAGGGAAAGTCCGCCGTCACCTTCTGCCGGATCACTTCCAACGAGCACAAAAAAAAGAGAAAAAGGAAGAAGGAAAAATACCTCTTTCGCAAATGTCGGATCAGGATCAGGCTTTGTTGGAGCAAGAAACCGCGCGGCAAGTGTGGGATTGGCTGGTGGAAAAGTATCCAAATCAACGTTTGACTCCCGATTCCCGAACCGATCTGGACTTGGGCATCGATTCCATGGAGTGGTTGAATATTACGATGGAAATCGGTCGGCGCACAGGAGTTGAACTCAACGAGGAAGCCATTGGTCGTATCCAAACAATCCGGGACCTATTGCAAGAGACTATCAACCAAAGCAGTGAAAACGAAGGTCAGGACATTCAAACAGCATTGGCGAGTCCCGAAGAATTTCTACAAGAGAACGAAATCAGATGGCTGGAACCCTTGGGATCAGGAGGTTCGAAAATCTCAAAGATGGCTCATGCCACCAATCAAAAATTAATGGAGTTTTTATTCCAAGTTAAGGCAGAAGGTTGCGAGCACCTCCCTGACAAAGGTCCCTTTATCCTGGCTCCTAACCATGTAAGTTATCTTGATGGATTTGCCTTAGCTGCAGTTTTGGATAATGAACTTTTGCAACAGACCTATTGGGCAGGTTGGACGGGAATCAATTTCAAAAATGTATTCATGCGCACCTTTAGCCGTTATGCTCGCATCATTCCTATCGGCAGGGATCAAGCAATTGCATCGAGTTTGGCTTTTGGGGCAGCCGTTTTGAAAAGAGGAAACACCTTGGTCTGGTTTCCGGAAGGGCGACTCTCTCGAACCGGAAAGCTTAATTCCTTTAAGCCCGGTATTGGAATATTAGTAGACCGCTATGCAGTTCCGGTAATTCCTGTTTATATCCAAGGAACCTATGAGGCACTTCCGATACACAGGTCTTTGCCTCTGCCTACGCCGATACGTGTTCTTTTTGCTCCGGCAGTCGAAAAAAGAGTTCTGTTGGCAGAAGGGAAAGGGGAGAATAACCACGAGCGGATTGCGCAAGCCTTACACGATCGTCTCGAGAGAATAGAAACACAGCAATCGACATCAGCGGTTGCTTAGACCATTTACACCTAGAAAATGTGTAGGACTTGGGTGAAGAGAAAACTTTTTCAGAAGAAGGCTCAATGGATAATCCAACTCCAGACCCATTATTAAAAGATACCGACCAGGTATTCCTGAAAAACAACTCCCATCTTGAGGAAGGGGAAAAACCACAGGAGTTGGAAAGCAAAGGTCTTACGGAAATTCTAGAGGAGTTGGTTGCGGCAGGCAATAAATCCGAGGGCAACAATTCTTCGGTTGGGGATATCATTGATGCCTTTGGAAACCGATGTTACGGCCCTCTTTTGCTAATACCTGCTTTAATCTCTCTTCTCCCAGTTATCGGTGCCATTCCGGGGTTGTCAATGACCATGGCCACCTGGATCATTCTCGTTGCTATGCAAATGCTCGTGCATCAAGGGAGTGTTTGGGTACCTGAGCGCATTCGGCGATTTTCTTTCTCTCAGGAAAGGTTGGAGTGGGGAGTAAAAAAGGCTATCCCATGGCTTCGATGGATTGACAAATTGCTTAAGCCTCGCCTTGTTTTCTTGGCAAGGCCACCTTTTTCCTACGGCATAGCAGTCTTATGTTTGTTACTAGCCCTGACTATGTATCCGCTTGCTTTTGTCATCATGGGGGTTGGCCCACCTGCCTTAGCCATTTTGTTTCTGGCATTGGGTTTGACTACTCGAGATGGGGTTTTGGTGATCATAGCAACAGCTTTAACTATTGCAGCAGGATGGTTTACCTGGTATGCAGTAGGTGACTGGGTGATTCCTTGGATACAAGAATTGTGGGAGGGGTATTTTGTCCTGTAGTTGTCTCTCCAGTTGGATCATTTCAACCAAAAACATTGATGTTTTGAAATAGTTGGCCGGTTCGTGGGAGAAACAACTGGTTGACATACCAAACATCTTCACCAAGATAGGTGCCTCGAAATTAACCGATGACAAAACCCATAGTCGAAATTGGTTGGATCATTGCCGGTAAGCTAGATGAGGTGGACCTGAAAGCGGTTCACCAGGCCCACAAGGACACCTTAGCATATCTCCAAGAAACGTTTCCGGAGTTTGAGTGGAGAATTCCATTGCTCCGGCGAGATGAGTTGGTAACCAGCCTCAACATTGAGCCGGCAACTCTTCTGGATGACGCCTTAACCGAACGAAATTTTCGACACTGGGATGCAACGATTCTTATTACCGCTGCTGACCTAGTAAGCCTTTACAAACCGGGTGCTTTGGGAGTCTTATCGCGGTCCCTTGAGGCAATAATCGTATCTACTCGTCGGATTGATCCCCGTCGGGAAACCGTAATGGCCGATGACGAGCAGCGTGAAAAGGCAATGGCAGTCCGAGTTCGCGCTCTCGTGTTATTTGCTCTTGGACGACTATGGGGCTTGTCTAATGAAGAGGACCCGTCCAACTGGATGCATCCCACTGATACTATCAACGACTTGGATAAACCGAACCACTGGACTGAGGAACAAATAGAGCTTCTCAAGCAATCGCTTCATAATGTAGCCGATGTGCGATTGGAAGAAACATCCTCCTCAAGCCGGCAACGGCCGTTATACTTCTACATTTCCAGTGCCTGGATTAATCGCGGACAAATTTTGCAGGCAGTTCGCAAAGCAGAGCCGTGGAAATTCCCATTTCGTCTGAGTCGACTCACGGCAGCGTCGGTTTCGGCCATGTTTATTCTTCTCGTTACGGCAGAAGTTTGGGAACTAGGTATGGTCCAACATTGGGCACTGGTTTTTACCTTTGCTTTAGTTGTCACAATATTGACCACCTGGTATGTTTTGATCCGCCAGGGACTTTTGGTACAACGGCAGCGACAGCGGCTAACCGAGCAGAATGTTGTTACAAACCTGTGCACGGTTACCATCGTTCTGCTCGGTATAGTCACCACTCATCTACTTTTGTTCTCATTGACCCTAATTTTAGGAGGTCTTCTCTACCAACCCTCCTTGCTGGCAAAATGGGCGGAGTCCGTAAAAGAAGAAATCAACTGGTTCCATTACCTGATGGTCGCCGGGCTAGTAGCGACTCTCGGAATATTAGTCGGAGCATTAGGTGCTTCTTTTGAAGGAAACCGCTATTTTCGCCACGTAACTTTTGTGGATGAAGAATTGTAACCATTCTAGATCCAACTCAGCCGCGCATTAAGTAGTCATTCATGGTAAAGATTAAAAGAATTGCAAGGAAAACCACTCCACTAGCTGCAACCACCCAAAGGAGACGGTTGCTATACCAGAGGTGCATAAAGAAGAGGAGAACCAGGCTTGCTTTGACAGCGGCAATAATTAATCCTATAGTAAGGTGCCACCTACCTAGAGGCAGTTGAGACACTCCGACCGTTACTCCTGTAAGACATATCAGGGTGACAAACACCACCAGATAAATAGCAGGGGAAACTACTTTACTCGACATTTTTGTATCCTAACTAGTCAGTGAGTCCCGGACAAATACAGCAGTGGCAGCAAAAAAATCCAAATCACATCAACAAAATGCCAATACAACCCTACCATCTCTACCGGTATATGATACTCAGAAGAGAATACTCCTCGCCATCCCATGTAAGCAAAACACCCCAATACGCCAATTCCGGCGACCATGTGGACCGCGTGCAAGCCGGTCATACAGAAGTAAAGTCCGAGAAAAAGCTTGACCTTACCCACCTGGTTCTCACTAAGTCCCGAGAGTTCCTGTGGATGGAAATAACCGGGAGCAGGAATGAGGCCATGGTAATAGTCTTCAGCATATTCGAAGCCTTTTAACACCAAAAATACCAAGCCGAGGAGGATAGTTAATAGCTAACAACAGACCAGGATACCGCGCTATCCTACTTGTGCTCCGTAAACAGCCAAAGCCATTGTCAAGCTGCTGGAAATCAGGACAAAGGTGTTTATACTTGCCAGGATCCAATTCAGTTGATCGCTTCCCAGAGAAAATTCACTAGGGTATAGCCAGCGATAAACGGTGTAAGCGGCAAACAGCCCGCCAAAGATCATGACTTCCGTAACGAGGAAAATCCACATTCCCAGCGAAGCTGCCTCCTTCTGTTGCTCCAGGTCATTAAAATGATGGGCCAGATGTTTACTATCCGTCGCCACTATTTAACTCCTCGCGAACAGTGTAGTGGTAAGGGGGATCAGTCACGACTGGTGTCTTTTCAAAATTCTCCGGAGGCGGCGGGGAAGGAGTTTGCCATTCCAATCCAGTTGCTCCCCAAGGATTTGGACCTACCTTGCGTCCCCAGACCAGCGACCAAAGGAAATATACCAGGGGAATAAAGTATCCTACGGCCAGAATAGAGGCACCTGCAGTCGACAGCACATTGAGCACCTGCCAATCGGGATTGTGGGCATAGTCATGATACCGCCTAGGCATGCCCAGGTAACCTAATACAAATTGAGGGAAGAATGTCAGATTAAAACCTACAAAAATCAAGACGGCACCGGCCCGAGCCCACCACTCTGGATACATGCGGCCGGTCATTTTTGGCCACCAATAATGCAGGCCGCCCATGAAGGCCATTACCATGCCGCCAACCATGATGTAGTGAAAATGAGCGACCACAAAATAGGTGTCGTGAACGTGGAGGTCAACTGCCAGCGTCGCAAGAAATAGACCAGTCAATCCGCCTATGGTAAACAAGCCGATAAACCCCAATGCATAGAGCATTGGCGTGTCCCAAGAGATGGATCCCTTATACAGAGTGGCGGTCCAGTTGAAAACTTTAACAGCCGAGGGCACTGCCACCATAAAACTAAGCAGCGAAAAAATCATCGCCGCATAAACCGATTGCGGAGTAACAAACATATGATGCCCCCAAACCAAAAAACCAAGCACAGCAATGGCCAGGCTGGAAAAGGCAATAAACTTGTACCCGAAGATTCGCTTTCGGGAGAAGGCTGTCACCAGTTCGCTTACAACTCCCATCCCTGGAAGAATCATGATGTAGACTGCCGGATGTGAGTAAAACCAGAAGAAATGCTGGAACAGGATCGGATCCCCACCTAAGGCAGGATCGAAAATCCCAATACCAAATAGCCGTTCCACGGCCAGCAGCACAATGGTAATCGTCAAAACCGGTGTCCCGAGAATTATGATCAAGCTGGTTGCGTATAGCGACCAAACAAACAGAGGCAGGCGGAACCAAGTTAATCCTGGTGCTCGCATCTTATGGATGGTAAC
>CAZPPD010000095.1:0-11791 GCA_964588185.1 uncultured Alcaligenaceae bacterium
GATTTGGAGGCGGTTTCCAAGGCAATATTTCAGGCCTGGGCAGGCAATATTGGGGAATATAGCGAATGTAGTTACCGGTTGGAGGGAACGGGGACCTTTTTCGGGTCCGAGGATACCAATCCCACCATCGGGCAAAAAGGACGGCGGGAAGAAGCAAAAGAAATTCGCTTGGAAACGGTGTGCCCGGATTCGTTAATTCCCGCAGTATTGGAAGCTCTGGTCCAAGCCCACAGCTACGAAGAACCCGCATACGATGTGTATCCGCTTCGTCCCAAACCGGAAGGGTTTGGAGAAGGGCGCATGGGAAATCTGGCGAAACCCATTGCTGTCCAAGAGTTTGCGGAAAAGGTAAAAACGGCCCTCCAAGCTGGTTCAGTGAAAATAGTAAATAATGGCAGCCAATTGGTCGAAAAAGTAGCTGTCGCCTGTGGGGCAGCGGGGGAATTTCTCACCGATGCCATCAAGAAACGAGCGGATGTTTTTCTCACCGGGGAAGTCCGCTTTCATGATTGCTTGCGAGCCCAGCAAGAGAAAGTCGCTCTTGTTTTACCCGGCCATTATGCTACGGAAAGACCCGCAGTGGAAGAATTGGCTCTTCTCATTCAAAAAGAATGGAATAGCCTGGCCGTTTGGGCGAGCCAAAGCGAGAAAGACCCATTGATGAGTATTTAGAGTGAATTTGTAAATCTGGGACTCTTCGGTTTGCAAGGATTGCAATTGCTGCAAACAATCATCTGTGCGAACCGGACTCCCCGATTAATTTTATCCTTAAACTTTCACACGACTTCAGGAGAGTGGTTTGCAGATTTTGGAATTGAAACATACATCCGGCACGACAAATGCACCTATTGAAAATTCCAAGTCTAATCTCGCTCGCACTCATTCAAATACCTTTGTTGCCGCAAGAAGTGGCACCGCCAACCTGGACAAGGAGTAGTCCAAATGAACAAGCCAAACTGGGTATTGGGTACCCTTCTCGGTATTGTGTTTATTTTCGTATTGTTTGCCAATATTGGGCTGTTTAAGGGGATTGGGGGAATTACTCCAGGAAATAATATTTGCTCCGGGAAAGCCTCCAAAGAAGATTTCCTTACCAGCGACGCCGGATGGCGGTTTCAAAAAGGGCAGCAGTCGCATTGGAAGTATTTGGTGATGCAGCGATAGAAAATGTCGAAGATTTAGAGGTCGGGTCTCGAGGCCCGACCTTTCTTGGAAAGCCCTTGAGACCCGTCCTTCGAAATATCAATACAAAAGCATGTCGTGACCCCGCGCCGGGCCGGTCGGAAACTTAGTGTAGTCCACCAAGAAATTCGGATCCAACCGCATTCCTTCCTCAGTGATATTCGCCAGCTTAATCCAAAAGTCATTGGTTCGATCGGCGGTGCTAAGCAAGGAATTGGAAATGTACATGCGCTTGCCGTCATAGGTCACATGCATCATATTCGGGTGCACTCCCGGTTTGAGGGTGCTGTGCAAACGCGCTTTTTTCAGGTTACTGACATCCCATTGCTGAACTTCATCAGACCCAAAACAGCTGACATACAAAAAGCGATCGTCTGGAGATTGCCGCAGGTCTACGGGTAGTTTCCCGGTGTCGCACAATTTCCGTGCGGTGTAAGTGCCATCTTCTTTGCCTTCCCAAACCCAAATGGAATTATCCAGCAAACAATTGACGAAGCCAAAGTTGTTGGTGGGTTTCAGGGACCAGCGGCATTCCAACGGGCTGCCGCCGGTTTTTAGTTTTGCGATCACTTTGCGGCGACGAAAATCCCAGACCAGCACATCATTGCCAAACTTCTTGAAATTCATCTTGGCCAGTGGCTTCTTGAAATTGTTGTAGTACGTGAAGCTGGAGGTCACCATCCGGTTGATTTTGGGCTGAATCGCCACGTCGTAGCCATAAGGGGCTTCTTCGGGAAAAGGGATCTTGCGAATGAATTTCCCACCATTAGTGTATTCCGCCATTCCCGTCGGCAAGCCGCCATCTTCTGCGCTGAGGAAGGTCAACAGCATTCGCCCGGGGATGGCGTAGGGAGTATGGGGGCTGGCAAAGCCGGCTTTGCTGCCGGCGTCTTCGATTATCTTCACTAGTTTCGGCCGAGCGGGATTGTCGGCCACATTGATGATGAAAACCCGGTCGGAGAAAAGGCTCATGCCCCAGATATGGGTGCGATCATCGGTAAAGCCGAAATGGTGAGTTTCATTTCCCGAAGATCCCAGGTCCAGCTTGTAAATAATCTTGGAGTAGGTCTTGGAATTTTTGTCGACATCAATGACGGCAAGGAAATCATTGTCCTTAGCGTCGGCGTCGAGGGACCATACATAAAGGTATTTTTCTTGGGTGGTGAGGCGTTTTACAAAGGGGGACAAGCAGGTTTCCGCCAAGGCAGAATCCGCCATCCCTGCGAAGAAGACCAATCCAAGTAGAACTAGAAGGCATAGTTTAGGGCTTAGAGATTGGTTGTTGTTCGGCATTTGGTAAACCCTGGTAGTGAATGTTCAGAATTTCCGAAGTAAAAGATAAAACAAGCAAATTAACATTAAAATCCCGTCCCCATAATTTAATACCTCTTTACCGGAAATTGCTACAGGAGACTTCTTGGGCATTTCCGGGAAAAGGGGATGATCCGATTGATTGCGGAAACCAAAAGAATAAGAACCAGAAATAACAAATCCGGAAGCGAGCTGCCTCCCTACCATTACGTCACTGTCTTGGGAATCGTGGGAACGGTGGAGCTATGTTGGTGGTGGTGATTCGAAACCTGATGGCCGGCAGAGAAGAACCAGATAACCAGCAAGACAAGTGACATCCACAACGATCCTATGCACCAACGAAACTGGTTTTAGTCCTTTTTCGTTTTACCATTTCCCCAATGACACCGCCAAGAAGCCAAAAATAATTGAATTTTGTTAGTTTTCTTAATAAAAATTTTATCCTAAATTGGTAGGAAAAACTCTTAACCTCTTTTAAAGGCCCGATTGGCTAATTAGGCACAAGATTTGCTCTCCCATGTTGGAATTTTGCGTGCAGAATGTGCACTATAGTTAAGAAACCAACAGGATTAACATACTTTGTGGGGGAACACCTGAAGCCGAATTCTCCAGATGATGCCTACTTGCAGGGTGAAATGGGCCTACCTGCTGGGCGCTGCATGACGCCCATTCAACGGGTCTGAATTCCCCTGTGCGACTTCCACTTAGCCCTGTCGATAACGCGAACATAGTGGGGCCACGTTCCAGTGTGTTGAGGGGGGAACAGCTTTGGGTGGTTTGGGATTCACATATTAGGTACGAGCGATTTTTCATGACAACGCAAACGAACGGTAGGACCCGATTTACTGACGACCCTGCCCAGACAGATCCTGCCGAGCGATTGGCCTACGAACAGGACCCCGAACAGGACGAGAGTCACGGTTCGCCGTCCCGAGCGTTGAGACGGGCCATGGCTTTGCTTCGGCTAGAGCGACGTGACATCCGGGCTATCTTTCTGTTCGCCCTCTGCGTGGCGGTCTTAACCTTAGCCACACCGATCGCGATTGAGGCCCTGGTCAACACAGTTGCCTTCGGGGTCATGCTACAGCCGGTGATTATCCTGACCCTTCTGTTGTTCGGCTTTCTGGCTCTGGCGGCAACGATTCGGTCAATGCAGGCGTTCCTCGTGGAGTACTTGCAACAGCGCCTCTTCGTGCGCGTTGTTTCCGACTTTGCCCACCGGGTTCCGCGTGCCAAGTTGGAGCACTTCGACCATGAGTTTGGGCCGGACCTGCTCAACCGCTTCTTCGACATCATCAACGTCCAGAAGTCGGTTGCCAGCTTGCTCACGGGCGGCGTCTCGACCGTGGTCTCGACGATCGTCGGCATGGTCGTGCTGGCCTTTTACCACCCCTGGCTGATCGGGTTCGACGTGGCCTTGTTGATCCTCCTGGCCGTGCTTATCTTTGTGCTCGGCCGAGGCGGCATCCGGACTAGCCTTCACGAGTCGCACGCCAAATACGAGGCCGCCTTCTGGCTTCAGGAACTGGCCCGCGACCCACGGACGTTTAAGCTCTTCGGCGGGCCGCAACTGGCTCTGCACCGAGCCAATGAGACGGCCGAGGAATACATCGTCTATCGGCGAGCCCACTTTAAAATTGTGTGGCGCCAGATCCTCTTCACCTTGGCCCTACAGGTGGTCGTTCAAACCGCCCTGCTCGGTCTGGGCGGATACATGGTCATCAACCAGATGATCAACCTTGGCCAGTTGGTAGCGGCCGAATTGATCGTCTCGCTGATTGTCGCTTCGTTCGCCAAAATGACCAAGCAGATATCGAGTTTCTACGACCTGTGCGCGGGGGCAGAGAAGCTCGGCAAGGTGATTAATCTGCCGCTTGAACAGGAACGAGGCGAGCCGCTTCCGTCAGAGAACGGCGGGTTGCACATCGAGACTGATATCGGGCCCGCGAAATGGACATTGGAGCCGGAAGATAAGGTCGTCCTTGCAGGGCCGCCAGGAGTCGGCAAATCGCGCTTTCTCGACCTACTCTGCGGGCTGCGCCAGCAACCCTACGGGACTGTCCGCGTCAACGGGATCGATCTGCGCGACCTGCGCGATGGCGACTACCGGAGTCGGGTGGCCCTGGTCCGCGGCCCGGACGTGATTGCCGGAGCCATCCTGGACAACCTGCGTCTGGGGCGGGAGGGCGTCAAACTGTCCCGGATCCGTTGGGCACTGGAGAAGGCTAACTTGGGGCGCGAAGTTCACTCCTTGCCGGAGGGTCTGCACACGAAACTCCTGCCTGGCGGGTCGCCCCTGTCGCGAACCCAAGCAGTGCGCCTGTGCATCGCCCGTGCCATGATCGGGCCGGCCGGCCTGCTAGTCATCGACGGAGCCCTCGACGAACTTAACCTGGACGCCTGCCCGGAATTGCTACCAGCTCTGTTTGACCGGTCGGCCCCCCGTGGACGCTACTGGTGGTGACGGCCCGGCCGGAGGTGGTCAAACACGGCCAGCGGATCCTCGAATTGAACCGTCCGCTCGGACACGGAGATGAATGATGAAACAACATGACCCGCTCGACCGCCCGTATAACCTGTCCCTAGCATTGCCAGCGATCGACGCGATTCGAACTCCATGGCTTGTTCGATTCCTTGGCCGCCTATTACTCCTCATCGTAATCCTGACGCCGTTTATCCTGATCTTTGTGCCGTGGCAGCAGACGGTACGCGGGCGAGGCGAGGTGATCGCGTTTGTTCCCGGGCAACGCGAACAGGCAGTCACTTCCCCCATCGCCGGGCAGATCTCCCGCTGGTATGTCAACGAGACAGATTATGTCAAGACCGGGGACAAGATTGTTGAGGTTATCGATAATGATCCCGATTACGACGCTCGATTGAAGCGACAGCGAGATTTGCTTAAAGAGCAGGCCAACCAGGTGGGGCAGCAAGCCGAGGAACTCGAGAAGGTTGTTCAAGAGCAGATTCAGGCGCGAAACTCAGCCCTAGCGGCTGCCCGGGCTGTGTTGGAGGCCCAGCAACAAGGGGTCGAGAAGACCAATGCCCAAATCGAGGCTAATAAGGCCATGGTCAAGTTTAATCGGGAATCGTACCAGCGGCTCCACGCGCTGTCGAAGGAGGGCCTGGAGTCAAAGCTAAACGTGTTCGAGGCGGAGGCGGAATACAAGTCGTCGGTGGCCAAGGGAGAAGCCCTAGTCCAAGAGCTGAAGCAGGCCAAGGCTCACGTCCTCAAGGCTCGGGCGGCCATCGATCAGGTCCAGGCCGACCGAGACGCGGCCGTGGCCTCCGCCAAGGCGGTCCTGCGTAAGGCCAAGCAGCAACTGCCGGCTTTGGAGAGTCAGGTCCAACAACTCAACGTCCAGATCCGCCGGTACGGAGCCCGTCTGGTGCTGGCTCCGACGAACGGGACGGTCTTTCGAATTATGCCGCAGGCTAGCCAAGCCGGTCAGTTCGTTCAAGCGGGCCAAGTGGTGTCCCAGATCGTCCCGGATGCGGACCTGCGGGTAGTCGAGCTGTACATCGACGGGCGGGATGCCCCACTGATCACTCGCGACGAGAAGACGGGCCTGTATCCGCAAGCGCGGCTGCAGTTCGAGGGCTGGCCGGCGGTGCAGTTCACCTCCGGCTGGCCGGAGGCCTCAGTCGGCACCTTCGGCGGCAGGGTCTTCCGGATCGATCCCACGGATGACGGCACCGGCCGGTTCCGCATCCTAGTCAAGCCGGACCCATTTTACGAGGGTGACGAATGGCCGGACCCTAGGTATCTACGACAGGGTAATCAGGTGATCGGCTGGATCTTCCTCGACCGGGTGCCGCTGGGCTGGGAACTGTGGCGCAGGATGAATGGGTTTCCCCCGGTGGAGCCGCCGCGGGCAGCCCAGGAAAAGAAATTCGACAAGATCAAGGTGAAGCCGAAGTGACACAGCCAAGGTCACGCCAGCTCGGGCGAGCCAACTGGCGTCCAGGTGAATCCTTATCCTGGTCTCCTTCATGAGCGCCGAATTCGGTCTGCTATAGCGCTGCTGTTTGAGCGAATGCCGTTGGGACACAATTGGAAAGAGGAAGCTGGCTGGAGTACGAAACACCTTGAGCGAGAGCAAGCGGCACGGCAAAACCGCTCCAAACGGGAAACGGTTTTGCGCAAATAATTGCAAATAAGTGGGCAACTCTTTACCGATTCCATCAAATCGTGAACACCAAGACAAGAGCTGACCAATCCTGCAAGTAAGTCAACCCAAGTTGGGCAAGGTTTTGCTCATGGAGAGGCGACCTTTTTGATTATTAAGGGCAAGACTTGTGAGAAATGATCACTTTTGGAAACTAGTGCAGTGGGTATTAGGATGGTTGCTATTCTTCGCTGTCGCTTTGCCAGCTCAGGAAAAAGACAAGCCTGACAAAGAAAAACCAACTACTCCAAAAGGAGTAGCGGTACGGCTTCGCGCCAGTGATGAAGAAATCGGAGAGCGGCTGAATCAGATCCTCAAAGCTACGGGAAAGTACAAGAAGACGGAGATTAAAGTAAAAGACGGGGTGGTTTTTCTTGAGGGGCAAGCCAAGAACGAGAGACTTAAACAATGGGCCGCTGAAACTGCTGCGAAAGTGGAAGATGTCGTAGCGGTTTTCAATGGCATCGAGGTGGCGGAGCCTTCGCCTTGGGATTTTCACCCTGCTCTAGCAGAGTTACAGGTAATCTGGTTTGACTTTATCCGAGCATTGCCTTTTATCGCCTTTGGCTTGGCGACGCTCTTACTGACTTGGTTGACAGCTACCATCATCTATCGCCTGTCACAGATTCTCTTGAAGCGGCAAATCAGTAATAACTTGTTGCGCCAGGTATTCGGCCGCGCGTTGGCTCTCTTAGTCTTAGTAATTGGCCTTTACCTGGTCTTGCAGGTAGCAGGATTAACTCGCTTAGCTCTTACGGTCCTTGGTGGTACTGGTTTATTAGGCTTGATTCTCGGGATCGCCTTTCGGGACATCACGGAAAATTTCTTGGCCAGCGTTTTCTTGAGTGTGCAGCAGCCATTTAGCACGGGCGATCTGATCCAGATTGGGGACGCGCTGGGATATGTCCAGCGAATGACCTATCGCGTAACTCTTCTGATGCTCTTGGACGGGAATCATTTGCAAATTCCCAACGCGACTGTTTACAAAAGCAATATCTGCAATTTCACCAGCAACCCTAATTGCCGCCAAGATTTTGTTATCGGTATCGGATACGAAAATTTGACAACTGACGCTCAGCATCTGGCATTACAGATTCTGGCTGATCACCCTGCAGTGCTTAAAGACCCGGAACCTTGGGTATTAGTGGATTCCTTGGGGTCATCTAGCGTCAATCTGCGAATATATTTCTGGGTCAATGGGCACAAGCATAGCTGGCTGAAAGTGAAATCTTCGGTCATACGCTTAGTCAAGCGGGCTTTCCAAGACGCCGATATTTCCTTGCCGGACGAAAGCCGCGAAATCGTTTTTCCCGAAGGAGTACCCGTTCATAGGTACGACAGAAGAGATAGAGGGGAAGATGGCAAAAAGCAGCCGTCAGGAAGGCCAAAGGTCAAGGAACCGGAAAGTGTTTCCACAACGGCTGAAGCCGGCCTTGACAGTGAAGCCGGCAAGCTCAACGAACAAGCCCGGCAGTCTAAAGTTCCGGAAGGTGGAGAAAATTTGCTTCCGTTCAAGTAGTCCAGATTTCGAGAATTGAGGATCTCATCTTTTCACGGGAGTAGTGCCTCCGGCCTCTTTGCAGAAGAGAAAAAAATGGGACGGGTTGGTGTTGGTTCCACGGAAAGGAGCTGCCTCCCTAACGGAAGCAACGTCATCGCCTCAACCTCCCATATAAATTTTGACTTGGCTTTGAGGTGCTATCGAAAAGGGGGGAATTTTTCCCCCGATTATTGAGCGAGCTGATCTCATGAACCTAACCCAATCGTTCCAGAGCATCAATATGCTCTTTCGTCTTAGGAAGTAGGGTGTTACGAATTACTGTCTTGCACTCCTCAGGGATTGGTTCATTCAAAGCAGACTCATAGGAATTCACTCCATATTTTTCGCCTTCCTTTAAAGCCTTCAAAGCCGCGGTTTTTCCTAGCTATTGCGCACCGCCCTCCACAGCTTTGGCCCAATGTCCCCACGTGCCGGAACTTTGGTCTGGTTCGTCGCCTACTTCGTGAACATACTTTCGCAGCTCATTAGCAAACTCGCGATGGTCGTTTCGAATTGCTTCTAAAGTTAAGACATCCATGTCATGTTCAAGGTGTTCGAGAGCTTGCACATAAGTTTCTGTTGCAGCAATTTCACCTCGATGGAGAGATTTTAAGGTGTCAACTTGTTGAGACATAAATTGTTCCTTTCTTGAAACAGGTTCATTGATTTCTTTTCCGCCTGAGCGAAACCAAGGATGCCTAAGGCATTAAGGGTCCGGCATCTTCCGAAGTTAGACTTTTCAAATCACGCTTGAGCATCTGAAAAAGCGGACAGATGCAACCCGGCAGCTTTAAGCAAAACCAAGCCGGAAAACAAAAGCCGTTGGTTCATAGTAGTCTCCTTTTGTTTCACAGATTTATTTTCTTGCATCATCAATGCCAAAGATTTTGGAAAATGCTATTTCCTCACTTAAAGCCCACACCTCTCAAACACACAAGGAGAAGACTGGAGGTTTAGGTCTGATCGATTCTCTTCTCCTCCTAGGTGAACATTGAGCTGACCAGAATGATTAATGAATTTCAGGGAGCAGGTCATTGTTGATCCTCCTTGGGTCGAGGTTTGGTTATGCTCCAGTTGCCGGTACCAAATGCCATCACCATCAATAAACCACCCATGATAGTTATGTTTTTCATGAAATGTTGCATCTGCATTTGTTGCTGTTGCCCTTCATAGGTCCAGAAATCATGGAAAATCAGGGTCGTTGGAATTAAGAACACAAATAACGCAAAGGCTCCCAAACGCCCCCACAATCCTAAAAGCAGTAACAACCCGCCACCTATTTCAGCAGCGACAGCAATGCCAAGGAGGATTGGTACATTAGTCATTCCTTCGTTTTGCATGGTTTCGATAGTTCCTTGCCAGGCGGTAATTTTATGGACGCCAGACATAAGGAAGATGGCACTTAGAAGGAGTCGACCTAGTAAAGCAATAAAATGCTGCAAGACAGACATGGTGTGTCCTTTCCTAATGGGTAAAGGAATTTAACAAGCTCGGTTCATTAATTTATTCGAAGAAATCTTTGACATTTGTTGCGGTTCAATCAGCTAATCCATACCGACTTGATATTGGTGAACTCGCGCATCCCTAATTCGCCTAATTCTCGGCCGTAGCCGGAGTTTTTGACTCCACCAAATGGTAGGCGGATCTGATTTAACGGCCTCATTTACACCAACAACGCCTGCCTCAATTTCCGAGGCCAATTCTTGTCCTTTTTGCAGATCACTTGTCCAAACACTTGCTCCTAACCCGTAACCTGACCGGTTTGCCAATTTAATGGCGTGATCGGTATTCGAGGCCCTAATCACCGTAGCCACGGGACCAAAGGTTTCTTCCATGAAGGCGGTCATTTCAGACTCAACATGTGTAAGTAAAGTTGGGAGGTAGAAGTATCCTTTTCGTTTCGGGCGTTTTCCACCGAGAACCAATTTGGCTCCTTCTTTTACCGTTTGGTCCACTTGGTGTTGGAGGTTTTCCAGGAGATCGAGGCGGGCGATGGGACCTAGTTTTACGTTACGGTCCAAGGGATCGCCTATCGAACAGTTGTCGAGAAGTTCGGCCAACGCTTGCTCAAAACGATCGGCAATTGAATCTTCCACGATAAACCGTTTGGCTGCGATGCAACTCTGACCGGTGTTTTGGGTACGTGCTTTGACCGCTAGCTGTGCTGCTTTGGGGAGATCTGCATCGGCCAGAACAATGAAAGGATCCGAACCTCCTAACTCGAGCACAGTTTTCTTGATATGCTTTCCCGCTTGGGCAGCGACAGTTCTGCCGGCCTTTTCGCTTCCGGTTAAGGTAACTCCACGGACTATTGGGCTGGCAATCACTTTGGCAGTTTGGTCGTTGGTAATCGCCAAATTGGTAAGCAACCCGGGAAGTTCACTTGCACTCTGAAAAAGCTTTTCAATTGTATGAGCACAACCGGGAACATTAGGTGCATGTTTTAAAAGAACCACATTTCCAGCCATTAACGCAGGTGCTGCAAATCGAAACACCTGCCAAAAGGGAAAATTCCATGGCATGATGGCCAAGAGAACTCCCAACGGGTCATACCGCACATAGCTGGTAGCTGCATCGGTGGTGACATTTTGGAGAGATAAAAAGGATTCCGCCTGTTCGGCGTAATAGCGGCAATTCCAAGCACACTTTTCAATCTCCGCTTCTGCTTGGGCAATTGGTTTACCCATCTCCGCAGTCATCAGAGGAGCGAAATCTGCTGTTCCTTCGAGCAACAGTTCGTTTAGACGGCGTAATACCGCCGAACGCTCTTGAAAAGGACTTTTCCGCCAAGCGTGGAAGGTATTCTCGGCTTGCTCGAGTCTTTTTTCGACCTCCTGATCGGGAAGGTCGGGATAATCGCGAATAAGCTCTTCCGTGGTGGGATTTATTGCTCGCATGGTTAAGCTCAACAGAATTAGGAAAGAAATCAATGGGGCATACCTCTATTGGAACTGCAAAACCTATGCCATCATTCCCCGGTGCGGCACCTCCGAAAAAATACCCACAGATGAGTTTCGGATTGCTTAAAAGCAGGCAAAGCTTTGCCCTTGCAGTGCATTTTGAAACGTCATGTCGAATTGGGGAATTCATTTTGAGCACAAAATTGAAAGCAAAACTCAAGAGGCGTTAGTTGGTATGCCAGTTGCACCGTATTAATCGAAATCTATACATCTGGACTAGGAAGTTTAGTAAGGAGAGAGTTGCATGAAATGTTTTACTAAGTTTAGTTTGGTGACTACAGTTTTGCTGGGCTTGGCAACGCTAGGAAATGCCGGTTCCAAATCCCGGCAAAAAGAACTGGAGAAGGCAATCCAATGTGTTCCCAAAAGTGCATATGGGTTCGGCTTTGTAGCAGATTTTCAGCGAGTCTTCCCTAAACTGCAAAGTCTGACAAACAACAATAACCCTTACCTCATGGCATTAAAGAGGAAAGTAAAAGAGTTCAAAGGTTTTGACAAAAAGGGACCTATTTTCATCGTATTGTTGGAAGGTAAAATCGATACCAACAAGAAAAAGAATAGGCAGGGTATACCTAAGTTTGTGGTCATGATTCCAGTCACCAATCAGAAAGACTTTCTGAAAAACTTTAACA
>CAZPPD010000096.1:0-11769 GCA_964588185.1 uncultured Alcaligenaceae bacterium
GGGTGAATGGTTACTTGTAAACCACGAAAATGAAAAGAAGGGACAAAAGGAAGGCAACAAAGTTCACAGCAATCCCCCCGATGGAGAATGGCAGTTTGGTCTTATCCATCTTGTAAGCCATGCCGACACCGGCAATTCCCAGAAAAAATCCAATGCCGGAAAAGAGCAGCCCAAGGTAATTCAGAAAGGGAATAAAGGAAAAAAGAAAACAAACTCCCCCAAGCCCCAGTGACCCATATCCCAATGCGGTATGCAAATCAACATTGTCCAGAGGACCGGGTGCCGGTGCTGGATACACGGTAGGAGTCGGTTCGGGGGCAGGAGTAGCCGTGGCATATCCGGTATTCCCAAGCCTGGCGTCCGCCGGAGTGGCTCCTTGGGAAGGACCAGTGTGGTGCATCTTGCGGATTCTTAAATTTCGCGGATCAATATTCGTAAGATCAGCCGGTATATCAAATATGGTTTGGCAACGCGGGCACGTGATGGAATATCCTGCCAGTTGTTGGCTGACCTGAGTTTGTACGCCACAACCGGGACAGGGAATGATTACTGACATGAACGAAACTCACAGGTAATGAAATCCAAGCCCACCGGGAATCGATGGGCTTGGTGTTTTGGACTGCTGGATCAACGCTTATTCGCCGCTATCCGCATTTCCTCGATTGGCGGCCGGATCTTGGCCATTAACCCAAGGGCCTTCCAAGCTTTGGTAATCCGGCGGCTCAAGCGTGCTGCCGCGATTGCCGCCATTCCAGCCTTGGATTTGATTGGGACGGCCGCGCTCTTCGCTGCGTCGTTCCCAGCGGTTTGCCCAGGAAGCATCCGCTTCCACCGGGCGGCGGCGCTCGGCATCCCAGAACAAGGCTTTGCCTTGGCGATAGCTGAGTACACCCATGGAAACCGTGGTGAAGGCTGCAGCACCCAATTCCGGAGTGCTAAAGGTTTCCCGGTTATTGGTGCGGCAGCATTCCAGGAAGTTTTCCCAAATCGGCCGCGTTGCTTCCCCCTCGGAAATACCACCACCAAA
Source organism: uncultured Alcaligenaceae bacterium (assembly GCA_964588185.1). Classification (GTDB taxonomy): domain Bacteria; phylum Planctomycetota; class Planctomycetia; order Gemmatales; family Gemmataceae; genus CAZPPD01. Next base: position 1,028 of record CAZPPD010000096.1, read on the forward strand.
GAAACGGGTTTCTCGAGGCCCGCGATTCTCGTTGCGGGTCGGAGCATTGGCAATTCGTTGCGGAATAACTTCGTAGCCATATTCCCGGTTGCGGCCTTGACCCCGGCTGGTGAAACGGAAGGTCCCCAAGCGGCCGCGAATACATTCCTCGATCGGATGATCGTTGATCATGGTTGCGGTGATGATTAATTGGCAACCTTCGTTGTAGTCGGCAACAACCGTGGCCACGTCCGGAACATCCCGGCCGTCGTATTCCAAATAAATTCCACCGCCGCCAACGACGCGAGCAGGGTAACGTACACCCATGGCGGAGATGATTCGTGTGGTCCGGTGGACAAACAAATCGGTGTACATGCCGCCGCCAAATTCCCAATAGCAACGCCATTGAGCAAACTTCGCGCTGTCTAACGGCTTTTACGGTGCCAGCGGAGTGTTGGTAATAACATTGAACCGATGCCCCAGCCACATATCCCAGTCCACGGTCTGAGGAGTCATATCCCGGCGCAAAGGATAATAGCGCCATTGGCCGACGAGGGAGTTTCGGTAGTAACTGGTTTGCGCTTGAGCAACGTGGCCGATTTCGCCCCGGCGAATCATTTCATTGGCTCGCCGAAGAGCCGGGTCCGCCATCCACTGAACCCCAACGGTCATGACCTTGCGATGGCGTTGAGCCGCGTCGACAACCAACTGAGCTTCTTCGATGGTTTTGGTCATCGGCTTTTCGCAATAAACATGCTTGCCGGCGGCCAACGCATCGATGGTCATCTTGGCATGCCAGTGGTCCGGGGTAGCAACGCAGATAACATCCACATCATCCTGTTCCAGAACCCGGCGATAATCTTTGGTGCATTTGTTGCGGTCATTGCGGTCAATTCCGCATCGTTGGGCGGTAGGGTAAAGACACCGGCCACGTCCCCGTCCCAGTTGCGGGTCCCCATCCCAAACATCGCAAACGGCCACGGGACGAACGCTATTGGCGTTCTCACGTTGCAAAGCCAAAATCACATCAACGTGCTGTTGGCAACGGCCGCCTACACCCAAGAATCCAATGCCAATGCGGCCATTGGCCCCGTTCACTCGATCGTAACTGGCAGCCGTCAGATTCAGGGCCGAAGCGGCTACCACGGTCCCGGCAGCGGCACCCACCGCGCTGGTCTTTAGGAAATCGCGACGATCGACCCCCGTATTGTTTTCTTGCATCGAATACCTCTCTAGTAAAGGACGGATGAATCACACTTGATTCTTATCGCCGGCAATGGATTCAGCGGCGGAGAGAACAAGGCCGTAAGATCAACAAAGATTTTAGATTAGAATAACTTAGAGTTAAGTATGGTGTTAGCGAAAAAATCATTTCCTTGCTCACAAAATTACTTCTGTTTTTCCGTGGCACGAATCAGGATCGCGGATTTTCGATTTGAACCACTTTTTGTCAAACTTCCTTCGCTCAAAGAAGTGGACCTGGAAACTGTTCCAATTCTGGTCCATGAAGATCACTCCCTCTGCCAAGCATGTCCACGATCGAGCGATCCTGCCATAATCTCCAATAAAGCGAAGAGTCCGTTTGAACCTGTTTGCGGCGGGGAACAATACCGCCAAAAAGCCGTAAGTTGACGGTGAAATTCTTGTCATTTGTTGCCAATCACTGCCCTTTGGTTTGCTTGGCAATCTCTGGCAATGTTCTATCGGTGATAAGTGAGCATTGTCCTTCATTGACCACTATGTTGGTGGGTAGCTTTAGGGAAAATTTTGATGCGCTTCGGGGCGGGCCTTTCCATCTGCTTAATCTCTCCGTCGTGGGTCTTGACTGTCTCAGCTATGCGGTGGAGTTGCTCGACCAAATCACCAGGCGAAGCCATCAAGCGGCGGAGCCGGACAAATGTTCGCATTATTTCAATGTTAACCTGAATGGCCAGAGGGGAGTTCAGGACGCTTGAGAACATGGCAATTCCATGTTCGGTAAATACCCACGGAGGCGTGCGACGGCTACCGTGACCGGAACCTGAAGTCACAGATTGTGACCTCAAGTCGTCAAACTCTTGACGAGTCAACTGGACTCAGCCGATCAAGGACTGTATGAAAATCGGCCGGACGGGGTGTTTTCTTTCGTTCGAGGCTTCCGACACCGAAGCTGGCGCGAAAGGATGTGGGCCGCGCGGAGGCTGTAATAATCTGCGACAAGCCCATCAACGATGATAACGGATACAACTTTTAGGCTGACGGCTATGCTCAGCAGCGGAGGCCGCGCTGCAAGCCTTGATCTCACCAGAAACCTTCTTTTTGGTTGGGCATTTTGCACCCAGCCACCTCCAAGTTTACGGAGCTTTGGCGATGGCTGCGTTCGATATATCCGTGATTATCTTGCGGATCAGCTCCCAAGTCTCACGGTGATAATGCTCAGGTGGTCAACAAAGAATTAAACGAGGTAATGTATGACCGGCCCAGGGGTTTAAGTACTTGGAGGACAAGGCCAAACTCGCTTGCCCAACACCAGACGAGATCGATCGGATCGGGGAGGCCAAGGCTTCGCGTGACGTTCTGGTCCATAACCGCGGAGTCGCAAGCAAGACCTATGAATCAAAGGCTGGAAAACTCGCTCGCTACAAGGACGGACACAGGATTGACATTCCTGCAATGTAATCGCGTCTTTGTCCGGTGCATCCAAGATCGCTTGGAAATCCACCTTCTTCCCGCTTAGGCTTTGCGGATACGCCGTCAGCCAGAAGCGCAAGAGGTCGAGAAAGAAGTTTTGAAAGATCGAAATGAACTGCTGGAAGGTCGCCTCTGCGAGTTGCTCTGCGACATAACCCCGCGCTTTACTGGTCAGGTCCGCTTGCGTGGTCACAGTGCCGGTCGTCATGTTCCGGATGGAGAACGTATGGCCTGCGGCAATGACTTGAACCAAAATATCCCAAGCGATCTTCGTATCCGTGTAGTAATCGTAGGCGCCATTCAGGTCTGCCAAAACGCGGTCCCGCAACGCCCGGATATCATCAGCCAGTGCCATACGAATCATCTGCTCAACGGACACTGTCCAAGACGGCTTGGACAGCGGCAGCATCCCCCCCACGGCCGAGGTTGATGACCGCAACTTCTGGAGCCCCGTCCAGCGAGATAGCATTCTCTTCAACCCAATAGCCAATGCGTCGGCTGTCGAGAAGCCGTCGGACTACATCAAGCTGGCTGACCGGTACCATGATGTACGGTCCAGCCGTGCCATCGGTCGAGACATACAAAGATTTTTTCACCACGTGCAAACAAGCCTCGAAGCGTTCACAGAGCGTCTGATCAAAACTCCACATCATCAACAGAGCGATAAAGACAATTCGTTGGGGCGCCACATCGCTGCTTTGCTAACTTTCCACTGGGAAAAAAACGACCAGGGAAAAAATAGGGAAAAGGCCTTGACTAAACCTTCGCCACGCGATGAAACCCTTTTCATCTTTTGGGACCTCCTAGTCCGGGTTGGTAGTGCATTCCCTGTGTCTCGGAGGTCCTAAATATTTTCTACCCCAACAGTTATGCTCCTAATAACTAAAATCCAGCTGACGGCGTTGGGTGCCACCGGTGCCACCCGACCCGTTTTGCATAGCGACTGTTGCCATGCAGAGTAGGCGATTAAATACAATGAATGAACTTCTGATCAGCCGGGACCTTTCGTGGATCGAGCAAAAAGCACCGATCCAGGGCACACTCTTTGACTGGTGGTCGCGTCCTGTCGTATGTGCCGACGGCTGAGAAGTTTGAGCAGCATGTGCAAGCCCGGCTTAACGATAAGGAAGGGGCCCGAGCCGATATCGAGCTGAAGAAGGCCGTCATGCTCGACCGGCTGGTGCAGTTCAACGAGAAGATTCGGGCCTTCTTCGCCGGCAGCAAGTGGCTCGGAGCACTCCCCAGTGTCCCCACGCCGACCGAGGCCCAAAGCCGCATTACCGACCCGCTTGACGATGCCAACAATTTGTGGCCGCGTGCCTCAGGTAGCCCCATTTCAAGGAGCTAAACATTGTTCCCGTTTATCACGCTGATTGTGATAGCGGCATCTGGTAAAATCACTTTACATCTGCATGTTCCCAGAATGCCGGAGGTTCCCATGGTTAATGACGAAATTCAAGAGGTGGTAACCCGTGTTGCCGGGTGGCCTGCCCATGATCGCATCCTTCTTGCCCGGAAGATCCTGGAATCGGTAGAACAGGCTCCCGTTGAGGCTCGGCGGGGTTATACCGCTAAGGAGGTTATCGGCTTGCTGAACATACCGCAACCGGCACCCGGGGATGAGGAATGCCTGGACATCCTTGAACGGGAGCTGATGAGAAAGCATGGCGGATGAAGGTTCTCCTCGATTTGAATGTCGTCCTGGACGTGATTCTCAATCGGCAGCAGTGGGTTGCCGAGGCTTCAAAAGTCTGGGATGCGCATAGCTTCGGAGACATCGAAGGGTTTCTGGTGGCGACGGAAATTACCAACATGTTCTATATCGTCCGCAAACTGGCCGGGGAATCGACCGCACGCCAGGCAGTGAATGCCTGCCTGGCAACTTTCCGAATCGTGCCGGTCGATCAACAAGTTCTCGGGGACGCCGATCATCTGCCGGGAACGGATTTCGAGGACAACTTGTGCATTGCCTGTGCCGCCAAAGCCGGACCTGACCTCATTGTTTCACCTGCGGATTTGGTTGCCCAATTTGCTAAGCGCAGTCCATGATGGACCAGCTTGCCCTAGGCTTCCAACACTTAAAACCTCCGCATTGCAAAGATCATGAAACCTTCTGATGTCGATGCCTTCGCCTTGATTCGTGGGCTTTGGTCACCACCATGAGAAACCTCGTCGCCGAACGCGAGGAAAGAGATGACTGGCGCACCGCTTTGTTTGGAGAATGCTTAATATTTCTGCTGTATTATCAAGATGTATAACGGAGAATCCTTGGTCATCCCCTCGTACCACCCCGGCCCGTTCATTTTGCTGGGTAGCTTCATCCAACAAACCAAAATCCCAAAAGCTTACTCTTCGGTTTTCTCCATGCCGCCCGACGGCCCTTACGTTCAGGGATTTGCTCGAGTTCACCCCTGTCTTTAAGCCGGAGGAACACATTCTTCATTGTATTCTCGCTCTTGATACCAGTCAGTTCTCTTGCAGTGCTATTGTTAATCTCATCGTGGGTATCAAGGTAAGCCAAAACAATCTGCTCTGGTGAAGCAAGAGCTTGATGCCGAATCGTCACTAAAACAGAATGTTCTTTTTCCTCGATAATTGGTTCTTTCAATCCCGACAACCTCCCCTGAATCTTCATTTGGAATCCTTGACGCTCCCCGGCGCGACTCGGACTTCGACGTCCGGGCGATCTTTTTGGAAATCGTCGATCGCTGCCTGAGACAGGCGGACAAAGACCGGGGCAGATGTAATGGACAGGATCTTCAAGGTCTTGCACTCCTTAAGCTGCTGCAGTCCCTTGTCCGTAACGGCCGCGCTATTTAGCGATAGATTTGTCAAGGCGGGCCAGTTCTTGATCTCCGCCATGACGTCATCGGAACCGGCGTTCCAACTAAGAGCCAAATGCTGTAGCTTTTTGCAGCTCCGAAAGTTGGCGACGCCTTTCGCGGTAAACTCATCCTTTCGGCCAACCAGGTTTAAATGAGTCAATCCGCTGATGCCTGCCAGTTGGGCCAGTCCCTCGTCCTCAAGAGCGGGACCGAGATTGAGCACCTTCAGGTTTGGGTAGGACCGCAGTATTCCGGCGTCCGAAAGCTGCGTCCAGCCAACGTCCAGGTTTTGCAGTTCGGGCAGAGGTCCAAGTGCGGCGAGGCCTTTCTCGGTGATGCTTGTGTGATTGAGCGCGAGTACCTTTAACTTGGAGCAGTTCGCAAAGTGAGCCAGTCCGGCATCGCTGATTCCGCGACTGGTCAGGTTCAACCACCTGCGATTTGCCGGCCAATCTCGACCACCTCCCTCGCTTCGAGCGGTCCGGTCTCATTTAACTTGTCCTGAAGCGTCTGGCCGTCGATAAACTCCATTACCAGAAACGGGATCGGCATCTCCTCGACCGCATGGATGCTAATAACGTTTTCGTGGCGTATGGCGGCGGCGGAGCGTGCTTCGCGCAGAAACCGCTTGCGAGCCGGCGAGGTGGCGGCCAACTCCGGCGACATCACCTTGATGGCGACCACTCGCTGCAACTTCTCATCCAATGCCTTGAGCACGATGCCGCAGCCGCCGCGGCCGATTACTTCAAGAACCTCATAGTGGCTGAGTTTACCGAGTGAACCCTGCGAGGTGGAAGGTTCCAGGAACGACAGGTCGATCTCCCCTTGTGCGGCGTCGTGTTCTGCCGCGGTCGCATCCCCGGGACGGCCGGCCGCCATCTGTTTGAGCACCGGTTCATTGAGGAATTCGCCGGAGCGTTCGTGCGCTGCGAAAAGGGCCTCTACCTGCTTTCGCAGCGTTGGATTCCCGGCACACGTCTGTTTCAGGTATTCGTCTCGCTGCTTTGGGTCGGCAATATCCAGGGCCGCGAGGAAGATGGAATGTTCGTTCATTGGATTGCTGCCCCTCTCCAGCTATGAAGTGTCCAAAGAATGCGCTGCTTCGAACTTAAATTGAACGGAATTGGTCAGGAAAGAGTTTCGTTTCCAAAACCGCCTCTATACTCAGTGCGTGAACTGCGGCCGAACCTGGCCATTTTTTTTTAAGAATTTTCGGTCGACATGGTATCACCTTCGATTTCCCGCCTCAACCAGGCTCGGGCGAAGGCCCACAACCGTCCTGCGGTCCGTGGGGAAACATCCAGGGTCTGGGCCGCCTCCGGAAGCGTGAGTCCGGCGAAGTACAACAGTTGCACCAGTTCAGCGGCCTGCGGATGGACCCCGGAAAGCTTATCGAGGGCCTCATCTAAGGCCAGCAGGTCTTCGTGTGGCTCCGGCAGGCTGAGGGGTAGATCGTCGTGTAGCTCTTGTCGGACAAAGCCGCCGCGGCGTTTCAGGCTCCGTTTGCCGCGCGCGTTCTCGATCAGAATACGGCGGATGGCCACGGCGGCGGCCGCAAAGAAATGCCCCCGGCCGCTCCAGGACTCCGCATTTGCCCCGCCTACGAGCCGCAGGTAGGCTTCATGTACGAGAGCTGTGGGCTGCAAGGTCTGGCCGGGCATTTCATTCGCCAGATGAACCGCAGCCAGTTTTCGCAACTCGTCGTACACCACCGGCAGCAGCCGATCAGCCGCTTGCGAATCGCCCGCCTCAATGGCTTGGATGATCTGTGTGAATTCACCCATCGGGCTGCCCCGTTGTTGTTGGTTCTCTTAGGGGTTGCTGTTTAGCCGCCATGTTCCTTGTGAAAGAAAGAGAGGTCAGGTTAGATATTCCTCGACATTCCATAAGCAATCCTGGATGGCTAAGATTTCATTCCTCCGGGACCTTCGGTAAAGTCTTTCCCGTTTTGCCAAGAATCTGAGAAAGGTTATCGATTGATAACCGAGGGTCGTCCAGCAATAGATTACGCATTTCCGTTCGCACGTAATCCCCAAGGTCTTCCCCGGTCCAACCCTGATCGATCATCTGTTTGCTGATCTGTTCTTTCCACTGCTCGCTTAGGCTGTCCGTGCGGCGGGAAATAGTGCCCTCGTGGACTCCCAAGATTCCGGCGACATCCCGTTGGCTTAGTTGATAGCGTAAGCGCAGACCGAGGATCAAGATTTCCCGTTCTTCCAATGTCTCCAACCAGTCGCGGGCGGCTTGGTTGAACACTTCATTCCAGCGATCTTGCTTGGGAACCGGCAGAGGTACCAAATCATCCTCGGGCAGAGCTTGGGAATGAGCATCCGGACCGCGGAGCAAGGAAATCTGCTTGTTCTGAAAAACCCGGATCAACCAGGGCACCAGAGGACGCAGGCCATCGTAGCGTGCCAGGATTGGTAATGCTCCGGGCCGATCGGGTGGGACATAGAGGTCGCTCCAGAATTCCACGACCGCACTTTCCTGCCGCTCTTCGTTGCGGGGAAAGATTCGGGCGGCCCGGCCGCGCAGGGCATCCATCAACAGTGTATCGCTGCGACCCGCGCGGGCGGCAAAGAGGTATTCCCACGCCTTTTCATTGCCTTCCAAACAGGCGGATGCCACAAACCAATCCAAGGGATAGAGATTATCCAGGTAGTGAGGCCAATTCGCAGAGGGTTCTTTTTTTTGGTGGACTTCGAAGGTTCGGTGCAAATGTTCTTCGCAAACTGGAGGCGATAAAGTTACTGCCGGTAATTGCAGGCGGCAAAAGTAATACAGGAGATTTACCCTGGCTTTTTCAGGGGTGTTGGGCTTGGTCATATCCGTATGGGGGAGCTGGAGAGTTATCCTGGATATTGTTTTTCTGGTGTAACACTAACGAACCTGAAGCGAGTTCGGAATCTACTTCCGGTGTATATTCCACGCCGGCATTCCAGCGAAACTACAAATAGGGGCAAAATCTCGGCGATAGATTGGATTGATGGTGTCAATGGACAATTGCCAATCATCAATCTATCGCGATCTTCGGGTTAGTGTACCAACTCGCTTTACCTGCGGTTAGCGTGTTATTGTTCAGGCACGAAGACTATTATTTCGATTCGGGCATCGGGAAGCTCTTCGGATTCCGGGACAGGTGTTTTTGCTGTCCCACACCCTAAAGCTTTCACCGTCCGGTTGGACCACCACCAAAATCCCATGCGGTGGACGTTATGGGTTCCCCGCAAGTAAGCAACCACCGCTTCGCTTTGTTTTTTGGTTAGCTGGTCCGCAAATTCCGCGCGGTGTTTGAGATTTGCGAAAGTGGCGACCACAACTTCGGAACCCGGATGCTTTCGGTCATTCAACCATTCCGCAGCGGCGTCCAGATTCTTTTTGCCTTGGGCGGTCAACACCGCTCGCCCCGGCTCAAATAATCGATGCTCGGCAAAATACATCCGGTAGCGTTTGCAATCCGGGCGATTCAATTCTTTATTGATATCGACGACATAACTCCGGACCACCGGCATAGATTTGATGGCGTCGGAGTTTTGTTTGACCGATGACACCATCTGCCGCATATCTTGCAGCGACTTGAGGGACTCCGCATAAAGTTCCTGACTCTTTAAAAGCTGCCCCAGCGTACCCTTGCCATCGCGAACTTCACCCAAAGCCAGATTCACTTCGGAAAGAGTTTTGGTCAGGTTTGTGTAAAGCTTTTCGTCCTTCAGAAGCTTGCCCAAGGTCCCTTTGCCGTCATCCAAATCCGCCATGGTCGTGTCGACCTTGTCCAACACCCGGTTCAGTTTCTTGGTGGCTTTTCCCAAATCGGTGACCATTACCCCCATTTGCCCTTCGCCTTTGCGGAAGGATTTCACGAGCATATGGGTTTCCGTCATGACCAAGTTTAATTTGGCCGCGGATTCATCCAAATTACTGACAATCCTCCCCACGGGTCCACTGCCGGATTGGATTTGGGCAATGGTATTTTTTGCTTCACTCAAAGTCTGATTCAGTTCGGAAACGGTTTTGTCAAGATTGTTGGCCAACGTTGCATTGGGAAGGCTGGCCAAAGTGGCCGCATCCTCGATTACCGGCTGTCCTTCTTTCCGGGTGGAAATGCGGACGGCGGTGGAAAAAACCTGGTCCGAATAGATTTGTACGGTGGACTGACTGCTAATCAAATGCCGGTATTTGCCATTAATTCGCATCCGCAGGGTCAATTTGCCCTGCTCTTCTGGTAATTCAATGGCTTCCACTTCGCCGATTTTCATGCCCATGGTCTGGACCGGAGTTCCTACTTCGACCCCGGAGATGTTCTTGAAATCAGCGCGAACATAAAGGGCTTCCCCGAAAAGGTAATCGTTTCCGACCGTGAAAAGGGCTAATCCTCCAAGTGCCATTGCTGCCAGGATGATGAGTCCCAGAAACATGGCTTGTAATCGCGAAATCGACCGTGTCACAATTTTCTCCCTGCAATAGGGCGGGATTTAGTGGATGGTTTGCGGAATTTATTATCTAAGTAATTATACCTTGCGGAATTATGCCAAGGATTTGCTTAGTCCAAGAAAACCAAGCGGCAGTTTGGCATTAGGCAAAGTATGCGGATTGGGACTTTTGTAAATAGAGGCAAAATTACACAAACTTTTTAGCTATTGGGGCAATATGGTATTCGCACCTCAGCCATTTATATTTAGGAATTTAATCCTAAGAAATGGTAAGGATTATTGTGGGTTTCCGCAATGGCTTTCGCTCGGCCGCCAATATAGTGGCGTTCCCTATTCCATTTATATTAGACTTTTCCAGTGGCCGAACTCGCCTGAGTTTGGCAAGTTTGCTTGGCAACTTTCGCCGGGCATTATCCCTGGCCAATCCGTTTCAGGGCTTGGGCAGCCTCTTCGGCCATGGAATTTTCCGCGGCACCTTTGGAAAGGTTTCTCAGCAATTCAATCGCTTGGGGACGGTGGGATTGTTCCAGGATTTCCATCACTCGGCGAAGGCGAAGACGCTCGCGCTTCAAAGTAATTCCTTTGGGATTGGAAAGATTCTTGAGGAGAAAATTCAAGCGAAGGCGGACTTCCAGGGAAGCCGGTTTTTGTTTTTCCTCCTCGAGCCGCCCTTTGATCCATTGGCCAAAGGTAGCCAACTTTTGCGTGGCCTTTTCCCGCACGGCAAACCGGCTCGAGTTCAAATCCTTGATCAGTTTGTTTAGCTTTACCCGGTCAACCAAAAATACATTCTTCTGTAAAAACTCAATGGCTTCCTTCCCTCCGGCAACCATGGTCC
>CAZPPD010000097.1:0-11677 GCA_964588185.1 uncultured Alcaligenaceae bacterium
AGGAAGATAGGCTGGCCAAGCGTTTGCAGGAAATGGCCAAGGATGACCGGCTGGGCGTGGAAAAGGAGGTTAATCCAAAAACCATCGTGATTGATTTTAGTTCCCCGAATGTCGCCAAGCCGCTCCATGTGGGCCATTTGCGAAGTACCATTATTGGCGATTCCTTGACGCGATTGTTCCGCTTCATGGGGCATAAAGTAATCACGGACAATCACCTCGGAGACTGGGGAACTCAGTTCGGCATTATTTTGTACGGCTACAAGAATTTCCTCGACAAGGAATCTTATGCCAATGCTCCCGTAGAGGAATTGCTCCGGCTTTACAAGAAGGTGCGGGAATTGATGAAGAATGATGAGGAGGCAAATAATCCCGTAGCGGAAGCTGCCCGAAAGGAAACGGCCAAGTTACACGAAGGAGACCCGGAGAATCTTAAACTATGGCAAGAGTTCATGCCCTGGTGCATGTCGGAAATAAACGGCATTTACGAGCGGCTGGATGTGAAGTTCGATTTCACCTTGGGAGAAAGCTTCTACCACGATCAGCTTCCCGGCGTGGTGGAAAGTCTGAAAGAAGAGGGAGTGGCCCAAGATAGTGCAGGCGCTGTGGCCATCTTTTTTGGCGAGAATGAACCGCCGTCGCTCGTGCAAAAATCGGATGGGGCTTTCACCTACACCACCACTGATTTAGCCACCATTCAATACCGGGTCAAGAAGTTTGATCCGGAAGAGATTATTTACGTAGTCGATTTCCGGCAATCGCTTCACTTCCAAAACCTTTTTGCAGCTGCTAAACGGTGGGGGTACGACAAACCGAGGCTTTTGCATATTTCTTTCGGCTCAGTCCTGGGCGAAGATGGCAAGCCCCTGAAAACACGGGAAGGGACAGGAGCATTGCTGGATGATCTTCTGAACAAAGCCATCGATCAGGCAGGCAAAGTCTACCAGCAGCTCCGGCAGGAAAGCATCGAACGAGGAGATGCGGTCCCGGAAATGTCGGATCAAGAATTAGCTACTATTCAGGAGACCGTTGGGATTGGGGCCGTGAAGTACGCCGACCTCAGCCAAAACCGAAAGTCCGACTACAAGTTCAGCTTCGACAAAATGCTGGCCATGGATGGCAATACGGCCACTTACATGCAATACGCCTATGTGCGGAACCGAGGAATTTTTCGGAAAGGTGAGGTTGATCCAAAGGTGTTTCGGGAATCGCCGCCGTTGCCGATTCTGGAGAAACCACAAGAACGGGCTTTGGCACTGAACCTTTTGCGGTTCGAGGAAGCGTTGTTGGCGGCCGAGGAGGAATACCAACCTAGCGGGATCACCAGCTTTTTGTGGGATTTGGCCAAAGCCTATAGTGCTTTCTTTGTGAATTGCCCGGTGTTAAAGGCTGAAATGGAAGAATTGCGGCAAAGTCGGTTGTTGCTTTGTGATTTGACAGCTCGAGTCATTCAGAAGGGCTTGGAGTTGCTGGGAATCCGGACAGTTGAACGAATGTAGCTTGGTGAGGTATAAAAACCTGGATCGCTGGCAATGGATCCGGGCTTTCGTTTCCTGGCAAGCTAATTCACAGGCTGCTTTTCAACAATTCCGGTTTTTAGTCCGTCGGGAAGTTTGGATTTGGCGATCTCAACTAACTTGGTGAATGTATCCGGATCATGGATAGCAATTTCGGACAGCATTTTCCGGTTCAGGGTAACGTTCGCTTCCATTAACCCCCGGATCAGTTGGCTGTAGCGAATCCCGCGCATCCGGCAGGCAGCATTGATGCGAATGATCCAGAGCTTGCGGAACTCTCGCTTCTTAACCCGGCGGTCCCGGTAGGCGAAAGCACGGGCGCGAGTCAACGTCACCAGGGATTGGCGATAGAGATTATGGCGGCTAAGCCGAAATCCTTTGGTAAGTTTGCGGAGGCGTTTGCGGCCAAGTTTCTTTGTTCTTCCACCACGTGCACGGACCATTGATTCGCTCCTTTAACATGCGGCACCCTACCACATTATTGATCTGCCAAAGCTAAGGCCTTCCAAGTGAACATCAAGTCTGTTTTAGCGGTCGCTCTTCGAAAGAATGTGAACATAACGTATTGCGATAGCGTTTCCGGAAACACAAGGGCGTCGCAATTGTCGTTTGCGCTTCCCAGTTTTGGGCCCGTTCAAGTGTTTCTTGCCGGCGCGAATGCGTTTTAATTTCCCCGAAGCCGTAGACTTAAAACGCTTCAAGGATGCTTTGTGGCCTTTTTGTTTGTTCATTGCATTCTCGGTTTCGAGCTTCCAGCCATTTAAGAAAAGACAAAATAAAAAGAACCCCTGAGTAGATCAGGGATCTTTTTGTATTTTTGGTTAAAACTAAGATTATAGACATCTTTTCGGCAGCGAAAAGGGATCTTCCTTGCCCGGAATGGAATTATTTGGGAGCCAGCATTGCGGACATGCGTTTTCCTTCCATGGTGGGGTGCTTTTCTATTTTTGCCAAGTCCCCTACCTTTTCCAAGATGGTTTCGATAATTCGCCTTCCTTCGTCGATGTGCTGCATTTCCCTTCCTTTGAACAGCACATAAACCAACACCTTATCCTTATGTTGAAGGAATTTACGGGCCTGATTCACCTTGGTTTCCACGTCGTGGTCACCAGTTTTCGGCCGCAGGCGAATTTCCTTAAGTTTCTGTTGGTGCGTTTTGCCTTTTTTCTGTTTGTGCGATTGTTGGTAGCGGTATTTGCCGAAATCCATGATCTTGCAGACAGGTGGCCTTTCTTGCGGGGCTACTTCAACAAGATCCAAATTTGCGTCGCGGGCCATATCCATAGCTTGAGCGGTAGGAATTATCCCAAGCTGTTCGCCCGTTGCACCGATGAGTCGTATAGGACTGATACGGATTTGTTCATTGACGCGTTGTTGCTGTTGTTCTTTACGATCAGGTCCCGGGGGCAAGTCCTAACCTCTCCTTTAGAAATGTGAAAGGAATATCCGGAAGGTAAATCATAAAGGTGATGAGGCAACGGATATTTCCAATTATTAAAAAAACCTTTACTCCCTATATTGTATCCGCAATTAAAACGGCTTGCCTACAAAATAGGCTAACTTCATATGATTACTTTGAAACGGAAAAGAGTCAACAGGTCTTGCAAAAATCATCGAAGATATTTTCGGATGAAATTCTACAGACAGGCGAAATTTTTAGTTTTTCTCCAAACAATTAAGTATTGATCAAACAGGTTTGTTTTTTTCGATGAGGTGGTTTACAAAAAGTACAGACCTCGTCAGCTGTAAAACGAGGCTCTTTTACACATTTTCCCTAAACCAAATAAACCTCATCTTCACAACAAATTGAAATCTGTAGGTTCGATTTGAACCGGCCAAATGGGCAGGGAATTCTTATTTCCAGTGCAGTTTTATTGTAAACCCAGCATTGTCATTTTTGGGAAGATCTTTGATAATAGCTTTTTGCATTTGCAAATTTTCTCCGGAATTCGAATTTCCATTGAAGATCATAAATGACCCTTTGTTGAGTGAGAGTTGGCCATGTTAATTCGGAAAGATGACATCGTGGAAGTGGTGGCGGGGGACGATAAAGGTAAACGCGGGCGAGTCCTCAGTGTGGATGCGAAGAAAAAGAAAGTGGTTGTTGAAGGCATCAACCGTGTTTACAAACATATGCGTCCCACTCGGCAGAACGCTCAGGGCGGCCGGCTTTCCAAGGAAATGCCGGTGGATGTTTCCAACGTCATGTTGATTTGCCCGGAAACCAATCAGCCCACTCGAGTGGTCGCCCGTTATCTGGAAAACGTCAGCAAGGAACGCTACTCCAAGCGAACCGATGCGGGGATGGGAATTGTTTCGCCACCGCGGGAAGCTTACGCGGGCGGTGAGGGGTAAGAATCAATCTTTCCCGGAGCGGTAATGGCTAAGATACAGCATTTGGTCTTGTTGAAGTTCAAAGAGGGCACTCCTGAGTCGACCATTTCCGAATGTTTTACTGCTCTTGGAACCCTGCCGGGATTAATTTCCGGGATTGAACATTTCTCCGGCGGCCCATATTCCAGTCCTGAAGGGATAAACAAAGGATTTACCCACGGTTTTTTGATGACCTTTGCGAATGCAGAAGCCCGCAATGGTTACCTCCCACATCCGGAGCATGAGAAAGTGAAAGCACTGCTGCTTCAGCATTTGGATGATGTTGTTGCGTTTGATTATGAGATGAAAGAATAATCGATTCTCAATAAATACCATCCTTTTCCCAAGAAATAGCAATCAACACAAAACCCAACAAGGCTCAAGCTCTTCCTGCGGTCTGAGTGCCTATTGAAATTCGGGATTGAGATCCAAATGATTGAAGCATGCTCGCCTAGATTCTCAAAAAACATTGCTTTCAGGCAAAACCGTGGAATATTCAGATGGAAGGGCGAGCATGGAACCCTAGATATCTGAAGAAATCTAAAGTCCAGTGGGACACCTTAAAGTCTTTACCCAAGCTCCTCGCACTAGTCTTTATTCCAAAAAAACAATAAAGATCCTTGGGGAACTTATTTCAGCATTTCCAGCATGGATTTTCCCATTGCTTCACCTATGCGGTAGTACGTTTCGCCACAGCCCATGTAGTGGTAGCGGCGATCGGACATTCGGGCAAGAGTTTCCCGGTTGGGATCCAGCCAGTGCTTTTTGGCAAAGGCTCTGATTTCTTCCCGGCTGAGTTTCTGGCCAGCTTTCTTGGCTTCGGCTAAAAAAGCTTTGTTTTTCTTTTTGAATTCCCGATATTTGTCATCCAGACTCTTGTACCAACCAGGCCAGTAAGATGCCGTTTTGGTAAACCGGACATTGTCCTTGAATTCCGGCAAGGCGGCTACTGCCGCTTGTTGTTTGCGAAACTTGGCGATCCAGCCAATCGGTTTGTGGCCGTCTACCCCAAGCTCGCCAATGACCACTGGTAATTTGGGGGCATTCAAATCTTTGCGGATATCGCGAATTAAGTGAGCCAGCTGTTCAGTATAGATTGGATTGCCTTTGCCGACCCCATCGTTCCAACCCTGAAACCAGACGAAGCCCGCAAGCTCGGCTCCTTGCTTCTCGTCGTATTCAGGGAAGTACTTCTTGAGATCCGCCAGGACCTCTTTGACATGGCCCACCATTTTGCTGTAGTAAGGTCCCGGCCCACCGGCACTGGGCGGCAGAAAATCATTTCGGACGCTCTTCCCTCCCCAAGCCGTCTTGATCAGCAGCACTTGTTCCTGGAAATGATTTCCTACCACATGGCCGAAACCAAGCTCGGGACCAAAGGCCGGCGATTCGAATTTCTTTCCCTTCTCATCCCGAGCGAATTTGATTGGCCCGTATCCGACAGTCAATGGCCCAATCCTAGGTCTGAGTTTTTGAGAACCTCTCTTCTTACGGAACTTCGCCATAATCCAAACATCTTCCCGTTTAGTCCATTCGCCATCTTTCTTGAGGTGCTGAAAATGTTCCTTTGTCTTTGGATCGGCAATCGCCGGCTCTAATGTGCTCGCCAAAGCTTGTCCTTCCATATTGGATTGACCTGCCAAGATAAATACTTTGACCGGACCCTTAGACGCTGCTCGGCTACGCTCGCACGATAAGAGAAGTGAAGCCGCTACCAATAAGATTAGGGTGCTCCCCATTCGCGAATATCCCATCTTGATTCCTTTTTCTTTCCGGTAATTGGATTGGCAAGATTTCAGCCTCTATCCTCAGTTCAGTAACTGGCCAAGATATCCCGGACAACTCGGCCATGCACGTCAGTCAATCGAAAATCCCGCCCCGCATGGCGATAGGTGAGCCGCTCATGATCCAGACCCAACAGGAAAAGAATGGTCGCATGCAGGTCATGAATGTGAACAGGATTTTCTCGAGCAAAATATCCATAGTCATCCGTGGCACCATATCGAAAGCCACCTTTCACCCCACCGCCGGCCAGCCACATGGTAAATCCTTCCGGATTATGGTCGCGGCCATTTCTGCCCTGCACAATTGGAGTTCGGCCAAATTCTCCGCCCCAGATCACCAAAGTATCCTCAAGTAGACCGCGAGCCTTCAGATCCTGAAGCAATCCGGCAATAGGCTTGTCCACTTCCAAAGCATTCTTTTCATGGCCATCTTTCAGATTACTGTGCTGGTCCCATTGCACTTGGGAGTCGCTGTGAGTTACTTGGACGAAGCGAACTCCTCGTTCCGAGAATCTTCGTGCCAGCAAACATTGGCGGCCAAAATCCCGGGTGACTTCATCATCCAAACCGTAGAGTCTTTGGGTCGCCGCGGATTCATCGGCGATGTTTTCGATTTCCGGAATGATCGACTGCATCCGAAAAGCCAGTTCAAACGAGTTGAGTCTCGCCTCCAGAGCTTGGTTCGGACCTGTGCGGGAAAGATTACTTCGATTCATTTCCGCCAGGATATTCAGTTGGCGTCGTTGCAGTTCCCTGGAGGTGCGACGATTCTGCAGATAACGGATGCGGGCTTGCTCTACGGGAATGGCGGCGTTGCCAATGGGTAGTCCTTGAGTAGAAGCGGGCAGAAAAGCAGATCCCCAATTATTCACTCCGCCATGGGCCAACGTCGGGCAGATGGTTATGTATGCCGGCAAATTCCGATTCTCTGTTCCCAAGCCATAGGCCACCCAGGAACCCATACTGGGTCGAACGAAGTTATCGCTGCCGGTGTGAAGTTTTAGGACGGCACCGCCATGAGCAGGGTTAGTTCCATGAACGGAGTTCAGAAAGCAAATGTCATCCACACAGCGAGCCACATGAGGGAAGAGTTTACTTACGAAAATCCCACTCTGGCCGTGGCGACGAAAACTCCAGGGGGAACCGAGAAGATTTCCGGTGTTTCGAGCAAAGCGGACTCGGGGCAATTCAAAGGGATAAGGCCGGCCATTATGTTTTTGCAGGAGCGGTTTGTAATCAAAGGTGTCCACATGTGAGGGGCCGCCTTTCATAAACAGAAAGATGACTCGTTTGGCCTGCGCAGGGAAATGAGGTCGTGGGGTAGCCTCCTCTTGGTTTGCTGCACTTTCTTCAGCCAACAATGAGGCAAAGGCTAAATACCCAAAGCCTAATGCGGATTGCTTCAGTAACTCGCGACGAGTGGTTGTGGTCGGTATGGCCTTATTGGACATAAATAAACTCGTTGGATGAAAATACCACCTGGCACATCAAAGCCCAAGCGCTTCGGTTTGAAGACGATGATAGGGATCTACGTAATTCTGCTAATCCTCCAGAAAAACGAACAACCTCTGGTGAGGTTGGAAGCCGGCCAAAGGCTTTCTGGTAAAGGAAACGAATTTTGGCTTCCTCATCGGGTAATCCTTTTCGCCTCAACAAGTCCTCAGCCAGTTTCTTACTCGCCTTCATTACCAAGTCGCTATTCAAAAAGAATAGAGCCTGGGTCGGCACCGTGGTGGCTTCGCGGTTGCCATTGGGGACAGTTCCGTCAGTGGTGTCAAACAATTGAAAAACATCGTACAAGTTATTCCGGACCACCGGCTGATAAATAGACCGGCGGAAATTGTTGTATTTGGTTCCATCCTTCGATGTGTGATCGAAGATATGTTTGCGATTTTCCGTGGTCAGCAGGGAACCTCCAAACTTGCGATCCAGCAAGCCGCTCACAGCCAGGATCGAGTCTCGTATGGCCTCCGCTTCCAAGCGGCGGATATTTGTCCGCCAATGCAGCCGATTCTCCGGGTCGGTTTGCTTTGCTTCGGCATCATGGCTGCTGCTCATCCGGTAAGTGCTGGATAGCATAATCAGACGGTGCAACTTTTTGATGGACCAACCGTCTTTCACAAAACGGATGGTCAGCCAATCGAGAAGTTTCTGGTTACTTGGGGGTTCTCCCTTGCGGCCAAAGTTATCGGTAGAGCGAACGATTCCCTGACCAAAATGCCAGCGCCAGATGCGGTTGACCATCACTCGCGCCGTCAAAGGCTGGTCCGGCTGGATTAACCATTTGGCCAAGCGGAGCCGACCGCTTTGGGTAACGGGGAATGGCTCTTGCTTGCCATTGCAGAGGAAACCTGGCAGTTGGCGAGAGACCCGTTCCCCGGGTGTGAGGTGATTTCCCCGGAGCAGAAGGACGGCCTCAGTAGTTTTTCCCTCGGTAACCCCAAGAGCAGAAGGAATCGCGGGTTTTGGCAATTCAGCCAACTGGATTCGTAGGCGTTTTATTTTCGGTGTAAATTTTGTTTGGTTCGTTTTGGAAGCAGCAGCTAGTTTTTCCAACACCTGAATTTCCATTTCCAACGTCGACTTTTTCTTGAGGTAAGCTTGTTCCTTTTCGCGCAGCTTAGGTGTTTTCAGTGAATTCTCATGCCAACGAGCAATCTTCTTGAAGTTTTCCATGGTCTTGGTGCTTTGAAAGATCCCGATCAACCCGTAGTAGTCCTTCATAGTGACCGGATCAAACTTGTGATCGTGGCAGCGGGCACAACCCAACGTTAGTCCCATGAGAGCCCGTCCAACCGTGTCGATTTGCTCATCGAGAATATCCATCTCCATTTTCTTCTCATCGACTTCTGCCAGCACCTTTGGTCCCAAAGCCAAGAAACCGGTGGCTATCAGTTGGTGGTGGCGGGTGGCAGTATCCTTCGCAGGCAAAAGATCTCCGGCAAGTTGTTCCAATAAAAACCGATCGTAAGGTTTGTCGCTGTTAAAGGCGTTAACAACGTAATCGCGGTACCTCCAGGCATTGCCATAGGCCACGTTTTCATCCAAGCCATTGGAATCAGCGTAGCGGGCAACATCCAACCAATGGCGGCCCCATCGTTCTCCGTAATGAGGGGACCCAAGTAGCCGGTCCACGACCTTGGCAAACGCATTCGGGGATTTATCCTGCAAGAAGGCATTCACCTCGGCGATTGACGGCGGCAATCCCAGTAAATCGAAGGTGGCACGCCGAATTAGTGTCCGCCGCTCCGCCGGGGGTGCCGGTTGCAAAGATTTCGCTTCCAACTTGGCGAGGATAAAGTGATCCAATGCGGAATTTGGCCAGTCTTGGTTTTGCACTTTGGGAATGGGGGGATTTTTGGGCGTTTGAAAGGCCCAATGGTGTTTTTGAGGTTTGCCATTTCTAGTTTGGAACTCTTTTGGATAAGGTGCTCCCATTTCCACCCAGCGAATAAGCCGGGCAATTTCGGCATTTTTCAGCATGCCTTTGGGTGGCATTTGCAGATCTTCATTTTGATAGAGGATCGCTTCAATAAGCGGGCTTTTCTTTGCGTGACCTGGGAAAATGAGGAGTTTTCCAGTGGAGGGAGACCGTCTGGTTCTTAATCCGATGTCCAACCGCAAATTCCCTCGTTGTTTTTCGGGTCCATGGCAACGGTAACAGTTGGTTACTAAAAATGGGCGAACATGCTTTTCAAAATAGCGTATTCCTTTTGCGGAAGATTGCGGTTCGGTAGCTGGAGAAAGGCTTGTGCAAAAAAGGAACCCGATTGGCAAGGAAATAAACAAGGCCGGCTTCATGGAAGCACTCGAAGGGATGAAGGTCGGGATAAAAAATATTGGATGTGAAAATATTTTCGGCGATCAGAGTGTTTATTGCAAGAAGGTTCCCTTAGCAAACCCCATGTTGATTTGCTAAGGGTTTTTCAGAAGTCTTATTTTTTGCCGATACAGTACAGGTATTGGTCAGTCCGCAGGATCAATCGGTTTCCATCTACAACAATGGAAGCATTATTGCGGCTTTGATCATCCTCAAACACATTGTGAGCTAGTTGCTCAAACTTCGGTTGGGCAGCGACCACATAAATTCCGTTTTTCCGGGATACATAAAATAGCTTGCCATCAGCTAGGGTAACCGACCCGTAGGTCCTGCCCGCATTTGGTTGAAGCCGTTCCCGATAAACCAATTCTCCATCTTTGGCATTGAGACAATACACCGACCCGTTTCGCCCATAGTAAAGGTGACCATCATGGTAGACCATGGAAGAAACGGTGGAACCATATTTGTTTTTCCAAAGGGTATGCGTCTCGGTAACGTCTCCTTTTCCTCCTGCTCGAACGGCCACGCAGGTGGTATTTTGCAGCCCGTATACTATTCCATCGTGGGTTACTACGCTCGGGCAGACATACCAAGTGTAGGAATTACTGTGCCAGAGTTCTTTGCCTGTTTCCGGTTCGAATCCAATTATTTTTCGCGAAGCACTCAGAACTAATTCTGGTTCCTTTCCTTTTACATTCACCAGGATTGGGGTGCTCCAGGAAGAGCGAAGATCATTGGCTCGCCAAACCTCCTCCCCGGTTTTCTTGTTGAGGGCGATCAAGGCTCCGCTCTCCACACTGGCATTGACAATCACCAAGTCCTTGTAGAGGACCGGGGAGGTCGCCGAACCCCAACTGTGGGTTCTCTCGCCAAGGTTTTTCTGCCAGAGTTGTTTTCCCTCGAAATCAAAGCAATAGACGCCTGATTTACCGAAAAAGACATAAAGGCGTTCTCCATCCGTAGCCGGGGTGCTGGAACTAAAACCGTGCAGCGAAAGGAATCCTCTATATGTCCTTTCGGGAAGAACCGGCTTAATCGTTTTCGTCCAAAGAGTATTCCCGCTTTTTCGGTCCGCACAAACTACGTGAAGGCGCAGGGTATCCATTTCCCCTTTCTCATCCTCGACACCGTAACCGGAGTAGCAAGTTACAAAGATGCGGTCTTTGGATGTAATCGGGCTGGAAGTTCCCGGTCCGGGCAACTTAGTGCGCCAAAGGATATTTTCATTTTCCGACAACTAGCTGCCGATGCCACTTCCTTTGCCTACCGCCAATCCACCCGGACCCCGAAATCGGTTCCAATCCTCACCCATCACCGGACAGGCAAAAAGCAGTGCCCATACCAAGACTTTTAGCCGAAACATTTCCCATTCCTCCAAGATTGATTATTAGTGATCTTTATTTAGACGCTGCCGGTAAGGGTGTTAATCATTGGGATGTTATGGTAACAGCTTTACGAAGGAAATGGCTGAAAAATCACAGGAGCAAAAAAAGAGGCGAGCAAAAGCCCACCTCCGAGATTCGAGTCCAATGGGATTGGAATGACCTACCCATCCTTTTTCTTTTTCCCTTTGCGGAATCCTTTGCGGAAGGCTTTTTTCATTTCTTCCATGGTCAGGCCTTCGCCGGACTTGTCGGCTTTTTCGAAAGCCTTCAAACGGAATTGCATGAACTTTTTGGCTTTTTCTTCGCCGAATTTTTCTTTAAGTCTGCCCACAACTTTTTCCAAGAATGCTTTGTATTCATCCTTGGAAACTTTGCCGTTGTCATTGGCATCGATTTTCTTGAAGATCGCACTGAAATCTCTTTTCCCTTTGCCTTTTTTCTTACCGCCGGCTTCGACGGAAGTAAAACCGGCTGCTAAAACAAAGGCTCCCAACAAAATTCCCAAACCCAAAATTCGAAACATATGAAAAACCCTCTTTCGGCGGAAATGATGTGATGACTACCCTTGCCCCGCCTAACAAGCGGCAGTCTTTAGTCCGGACATGAGGTTAAACGTATTTTTCCACCAGAAGTTACGGAAATGAGAAAAATTTCATATTTTTGGAGAGGAAACTCCTTCGTTTTATCGTTCGAAGGGTGTCTTTTCGAATCTCCTATGTGCAACTCTTGTTGCCAATTCACAAAAACAACTGAGCTATTTCGAAAGACTAAAGCCGCAGGTACGCACTTCACAATTTATTC
>CAZPPD010000098.1:0-11666 GCA_964588185.1 uncultured Alcaligenaceae bacterium
AATAAATTGTAGCGATCTCGAAATGTAGCCGAGATATAGAAATAGGACGCAATGATTTTCGCGTTGACATAGTCTCGATTTCTACGTCGTTAATACGACATATACGATTGTAACTTGATTCTTATACTTTGTTCGCTGGCAACTTGGAGTTATCACCATGAGAGCGAGTACCCTAATAACCCTGCCCCTGGCAATTATAATTGGTCTGGGCGTTGCTGTGGTTGCCAAAGTAACCGGAGTGTTCGGTACTTCCGAACCCGAAGCACAACAGCCGAAAGAAAAACAAATGCAGGTTTTGGTCGCCGCCAAAAACCTATTTGCCGGGACGGCATTAGATCCCACCAGTGTTCGTTTGCGGCCGATCAGGCCCGATGAAATTGAGCACTACAAGAATAACAAAGGTCAATATTTACCGCCGGTTGCCAATGCGGCTTTCTTGCGGATCACCAAAACCGATATCCTCGCCGATCAACCGATCCTGGAGAACAATCTAGAAAACCTGAAAAAACCCGAGCCGCTGCATTCGCGAATAATGCCCTCCATGCGAGCCATCAGTATTTCTTTAAACCGGGATCGATGCGAAGGCGGAGTGGTGCAGATTGGAGATTGGGTGGACATTTTGTTTACCAGCACTATCTCCGACAGCCATGGGAAACAGACCACGAAAACGGCGACCATTGCTCCACGAGTCCGGATTATTGCCAAGCGAAACACTTTGTGGCCTGTTTATGCTCCGTTGCCCAAGGGTAAACCAATCCAGTTTACGGTAGAAATGAATCCTTACCGCGCGGCTTTGATTGCTTTTGCCAAAACCAAAGGGACCTTGGAGATGACACTGCTGCCGGCCCTGGATCAAAAGAAATTGGAAGGGCAGCGGACGGCTCTCCTGAAAAACCGGGAACAAGTGATGCCGGTTCATTTTATCAATGCCGGCCCTGAAGCTCGAGCCGAGGAAAACCGAGTGGATGCTTACAGCCGCGGCGAGTTAGTAGTGGACGAGGGAGACTTGGTTCGATTATTCGGACTTAAGACTTTGCCCCCGCCAATCCCTACCCAATCCATTGAACAGCTGGCGGGCTTGGCTCACTACAGCCCCGCTCAATTTACCAGCCAAGGCAAACGAATCTATCCAACCCGGGGTCGAAAGACCTCCAACCAAAATACTCAGCCGCAACTGGACACCGAGACTATCTCCTCCCCGGGATTTCGGTTTGATGTCCCGGTAAATGGAGATTGCCCGGCTTGTGAAGCAAACCATATGGCGCGTCGCCGCGAAGCGGGAATAACTTCCTCACCAGGAACGCGGGGCCGTTAACAAAACCGGTGGTTAATTTCGTTACCTAAGGGAGAGGAGAAGCATTGCCACTCCCTTAAACTTTCGGGGTCTTACAGCAACCCCTCGCCCAACCTCCATACTGAATCATCCGGCAACCGGTTTCCCAATGTTCTGGCTCTGTTGGCCTGAAGGAGCAGCCAAGCTCGGCTGAAAAACCATGAGTATCCAATCCACCCGCCGGATGGGTGTTATTCACCCGTTCTTGGTTTTTTCCATCGTAGTTTTCCTGGCAGTCTTAGCTCTGGCAGTGAATCATGCCCGCCTGTGGGCGATTCGGGTGGAAGTACAAAACAATGCCGACGCAGATGCTGCGGCCGCAATCCAGTTTCTGGTTGGCGATGATTTTCTACGCGGGATTCTTTGTGACGATTCAACGGGGATGCCGAACCTACTAGCCCAAGCTCGTCAGGAAGCCATCGCTGTATCCATGCTAAATCCCGTCAATGGACGGACATTTCAATTGATGGACAACCCGCTGAATCTCGAGGACGGCGACATCATCTTCGGGAAACTCGACCAACCGTTAAGCAAAAATTTCATGCTCCCCGGAGATGTTAACGATT
Organism: uncultured Alcaligenaceae bacterium; assembly: GCA_964588185.1. Lineage (GTDB taxonomy): Bacteria > Planctomycetota > Planctomycetia > Gemmatales > Gemmataceae > CAZPPD01. The sequence goes on from CAZPPD010000098.1 coordinate 1,900, forward strand.
CTGCCAATAAGGACCTCCTCAATATTAACACCGTCCGCATCAACGCCATTCTTTCCGATCAAAGAGGCAATGCACCGGGATTGATATTCCCAAATTTTACCGGGGTGGCCTCTCAAGGAATTCGTGCTCGCGGTTCGGCGACTCTGGACCGGGATGTAGTTGGATTTCGTCACGTTGTGCAAAAGCCGATTCCAATTGCTGGTCTTGCTTTTCGAGGAGATTGTACCAATCCCGCTCCTAACTCCTGGCCAGCAAAAATCGAAGATTTTTCGTGCACCGATGACAATTATCGATTTGATCCGCTTCCTGCTCCCGGAAACTTCGTGATGGCGAATCCCGGAGATGGGATCGAAGAATTCGAAGCCCTATTAGCACTCACGCCGGGAACCATTGGCATCAGCAACACCGTTGCCACCTTCATTGGAGTTCCTGATTACTCCGGATTGAATGATCAGCTACTAACCGGAGTTACGGTGGCCCACCTGGCAGGGTTTCCCAATGGAGCCTTGGTTTTAAACGAACTAACCAACAAGGCAACTCTTCCCGGAGATAATGTTGGTCCTTCGGGAGCTGTCCTGACGGATCTGATTTCGAATCTTACGACACTCCAGAATAACGCAGAAATCCGGATTTTCCCTCTATATGACTCGGTTTCCGGAGGGGGAGGTGGAAAGACGGTTGAGATTTGCGGATTTGTAGCTGCCCGGGTTGTAACGGTAGAGAACCTGGGTACCCAACTGCGAATCCGTGTGCAACCTACAATGATTGCTATCAATTCAGCCGTCACAAACGCTAACCAGCGCTTGGTAAACGGAATTCCGATCAGTAATCGGTACATTTTAAAAGTGCGCTTTGTCGAATAGTTAAATAGGGCTCGCCTTTTAATTGCTCAAATGGATGAAACAGAGGCGACAAGCTCAAAGATATCAAGTTAGAACGAAAGTAAGTAACCCCTCTCCACGGCGTATTCTTTTAGCTCGAGAAAACGCTACGAGAAATGGGCAGTAAGTAAAAACCTGTTTTAGAGTGGCATCCAGGAGGTATTCACATGCGGGTTGTTATCGCTAGGCACCCTGGCGTTCTTCGGGATCGGCTTCGCCAGACGGTCCTAGGTTTGGGACTGGAATGTCGGGCGAATGATTGTGTTTCCTATGAGGACCTCGCCAACCGGCTCAGTCAAGGTCCGGTGGACCTGGTACTGATCGGTCTGGGGACCGATTTTTCGAAGGGCCTAGAAGTCCTGGAAACAACCTACGCCCAAACTGATGCGCCGATATTTGCCATTGGTTTGACTTCGGATTCAGAACACATTTTGCAAACCATCCGCTCTGGAGCACGGGAACACATTCATGAGGATCAGGTCCGGGATGAGCTGCTTGGTGCTCTAAAGAAGCTTCGCCAGGCAGGAATCGCCTCACCTCGATGGGGCAAGGTCCTTGCCGTTACCGGTGCTCAAGGAGGTCTTGGAATCACAACGATTGCCTGCAACTTAGGTTTTGCACTGGCAGGTTATTACCCCGGACAGGTTGTGCTGGCAGAATTAACTGGAACTGTACCCCAAGTTGCACTGAACCTGGACCTAAAACCCCCTCATGGTTTGGATGCATTGGCGGCTACCTGGGAACGCATGGATGCCACTTTGTTGCGGCGAGCACTGGTAACTCATCCTGCTAACCTAAGTGTCCTCGCTCATCCACCGGAAACCTTAGATCCGGTCAGCATTCATCCTCATGCAATGCGAAACATGATCGTGTTGCTGCGAAGTATGTTTAACTTTGCGGTCCTGGACATCGGCCACACTTTGGATGAACCTCGTATTGAAGCTCTGTCCATGGCGGACAAGGTAGTTGTCGTCCTGCGATTGGACGTGCCTTCCTTGCGGCTAAGCCGCCGCTACATACGGCAACTTGAGGATCTGGGAATTGGTGCGGAGAAACTGCACGTCATCATCAATCGTTTTGGCCAGCGGCAACAGTTTTCCTGGAAAAAAGCCCAGCAAGCGATTGGATTGACCGTTGCCGAATGGATCCCCGACGATCCCGGCAACCTGAATCGAGCCGTTAACCATGGACAACCTTTGGTTCAAATTGCTCGCGGGGCGACAATAACCCGCAGGTTTGCTCGCTTGGCGGAGCAACTCAATGGTATCGCCAGCGGCCACCGAAACGGCAATGGTCATGCTGCTAATGGCAATGGAAACGGCAATGGAAACGGCCATCATTGATCCGGGTCGAATTTAAATCCATCGATAGTCGACCACCGCAAAAAATCGGTAGTAGCCGAAAATATCCGGCAATTGTGACGATGTTCAATATAGTGGAGCTTCTTTAAAAGAGAGAACAATCCATGTGGTTCTACGACCAACCCGAGACCAGTACAACTGCAACTCGTGATTCTTTTGCGCAGGAATTCCAACGCCTCAAGGGAGAGATCCATCAACAGTTAGTTGAGATGATCGATATCTCTCGTTTGGAGCGAATTCGGCCGGAACGCCTGCGTCGAGAAGTCCGCGCCTTGGCTGAGGAGCTTGCCAAAACGACTCCGGAACTCCTCAATGAGGTCGAACGAGAGCGGCTGATTGACGAGATCATGGATGAGGCCTTTGGCCTTGGGCCACTCGAAGTTTTCATGAAAGATCCGACGATCAGTGATATTCTGGTGAACGGACCACGGATGGTTTACGTGGAGCGGCGCGGACAGTTGGAGGAAACTCCCGTAGTATTTGCCGATAATGCCCACCTCATCCAGGTAATTCAGCGAATCGCTGCTCGTATCGGCCGCCGTGTGGATGAGATGTCACCGATGGTGGATGCTCGTTTGCCGGATGGTTCCCGTTTCAACGCCATCATCCCGCCACTATCATTGGAAGGACCTGTTCTCTCGATACGCCGCTTTGGAGTTCGTCTGACTTCCCAAGATTTGTTGGCTAACCAGACTTTACCCCCGGTCATGTTGAAGTTCCTACAAGCAGTAGTAGCTGCTCGTCAGAATATTCTTCTCTCCGGCGGTACCGGTGCCGGGAAGACGACGATGTTGAATACCCTTTCTCGGTTTATTCCCCGGGAAGAACGTCTGGTTACAATCGAAGACTCTGCGGAACTTCGCATCCAACACAAACACGTAGTTCGTTTGGAGACCCGTATTCCCAACATAGAAGGCGTCGGCGAATACACTCAGCGGGATCTGGTGCGAAACAGCTTACGCATGCGGCCGGACCGAATTATCATCGGCGAGGTCCGCGGCCCAGAGGCACTGGACATGCTGCAAGCTATGAACACAGGTCACGAAGGTTCTTTGACTACAATTCACGCCAATGATACTCGTGATGCCCTGGCGAGGTTGGAAACCATGGTCACCATGGCCGGTTTTGAGATGCCGTTGGCGGTCATCCGCAACTATGTCGCCTCTGCTATTCGGCTGGTAGTTCATATGGCACGCCTCAAAGGCGGTGCCCGAAAGATCATACGCATCTCGGAAATTGTTGGCCTGAAGAAACGGCGCTACTACATCGTCCGAGACCTCTTTCATTACCGGCAAACCGGAGTTGTAAATGGTCAATCCGTTGGGGAGTTCCATTCCACCGGTGTGATTCCAAAATGTCTGCCGCGTTTGCATGCCTCGGGAATTGAACTCCCGGAGGATCTGTTTAAGGAAGGACCTTTGGAAACAGCTAGTGAAGAGGTCGGCCGCCATGACATTAATGAAGGTGATTTACTACCTGATTCTGAGTAAGAGGAAGGTTGTAGGATTGTAACCTTCAATAACAGAAACCTAAACGTTTCCCGATAATTGCGGGATTAGTTTGCGGCGGGGAATTAGACTCGCCTCAACAGGAGACCTCGGCTCATGACGGAATACTTATTATTGCTGCTAACGGTTGGTGCCATAGTCGCCCTAGTAATGGGCGTCTTTACTTTCTTCCAATCCATTCGAGATCGCAGGCGAAGATACTGGGAATCCCGATTTCCGATTGAGGAGGATGAAGGATTAACCCTAGTCGGTAACATTCGCTCCAAGGGAAAAGAAGACTGGAATGACCGGTTGGATAAGTCCTTTGAGGACATGATCAAGAAGACCGGCTTGGGTTGGAGCGTAGAACAAGCCGTTGCCTGGATAATTCTCGCAGGTATTTTTTGTGCCGGTGTATTGTTGTTGTGGCGTTGGGAACTTTGGCTGGTAGCTATCGGCTTGCTGATTGGTATGTGCCTCCCCTTAGGTATCTACCTGTTTCTGCATGCTCGCTACCGCCGCAAATTGCAGAATCAACTCCCGGATACGATCTACCTGTTATCCCGATCTTTACGAGCCGGTCTCAGTTTGGAACAAGCGTTGGAGAATGTTGCCGATCATGGTAATCAGCCTATCGCCGGTGAATTTAAAAGAGCCGTTCGGCAACTGAAACTGGGGATGACTATACCTGCTGCTCTGAGGGTGATGGCCGAGCGCATTAAACTTACGGATTTCGACGTCCTGGTAACGGTCGTGGCCTTACACCGCAACATCGGTGGGAACTTGACAATGTTGTTGGATCGAGTCGCCACAAGTATTCGAGATCGCAACCTGTTTCGCGGACATTTTCAAACAGCAACCGCTCTCTCCCGCATCACCGGTTTTGCAGTAGCCTCAGGAGCACCCTTGATTTTCCTTGGCTATTCGTTATGGCAACCGGATTTTATCAACCGCTTCCTAGAGAGCACCACCGGAATCCGAATGTTGGGCACAGCGATCTTCTTGGAAATCACAGGTTTGATTTGGCTTTCTTACTTGTTGCGAGGCCGGTTTCAGTAATTGCAGCGGTAAAAAATGGCAGATACTTTTAGTGAAAAGGGTTCATTCATTAATTCCGGCTAGGTGTACCTGACCCTCTTGCCACACCAGCTAGCCTGCGCCAGGCAGCACGGATAGGATTTGGTACTAAAGTCTCTTAACTGCCAGAGTGAAATCATGATTGAATGGATACAAATTACCGGATTGTTTTTAGGCACAGGGGCACTTTCCTTTATTCTGATTTCCCTGTTTGTTCGATCTCGGTATCCGGAAAAGCAGGTGAATACCGACGATGACCTGGACTTGGATGTCAACGAGAAAGATTTGGTCCTGGGCCAGTTCACCCCTGCTATTTCGAATACCCTTCCAAGCCGTGATCCGAAGCCTAAAGATTTGCAATCGGAACTTCGATCGGCAGGTTTTTACCGGCCGACAGCGGTAGTAGAATATCGAGCAGTTCGAAATGTCCTAGCCCTTATCAGTGTGCTGGCATCCGGAATCATTGCTCTGTTGGCACCTGCTTCACAGATGTTCAACGTGCTGATTATTGGCTTGCTGTTGGTGGGGATGGCATTTGCCTTGCCTCGTTTTTACCTGGCGATGCGTGCCCGTGCTCGCAGCCGGGCTATTGAACGAGGTCTACCATTGGCGATTGACCTGCTGATTTTGTGTTTGTCGGCGGGGCAAAACCTGCTCACCTCATTACAGCAAGTGGCCCGGCAACTACGTAAACCCAATCCGGTTTTAGCTCAAGAATTGACCATTGCCCACCAGCAAGCCGAGTTGCACAGTTTGCAACACGCGCTAAAACAGTGGGCCGACCGTGTGAAAATCAACGAGGTGCGAAACCTCGTAATGTTGCTGATTCAATCGGAAAAACTGGGGGCAGATGCCGCAGCGACCCTAGGTGATCTCGCCAACAATTTTCGGATTTCAGCGCGGCAACGGGCCGAAGCGCAGGCCAATCGCACCAGCTTTTGGTTGCTGTTTCCGACGGTATTTTGCTTCTGGGTAGCATCGGCTATAGTTTTAATCGGACCTGCCTATCTGGAATATTTCCAATACCAAAGTCATGCCCCGGATTTGTTTAATCAAGCAGTCGAATCCGTGGAAGGGGCCAACAATCCCAATCCGGCACCTCCGCCTCCGCCTCAGCCGGATAATCCGGCTCAGTAATCGGAGTCAATGGAGATCCCTACAAGTTCATTGCAGTAGGTGCCTAGCACTCGTTGGGACGTTCAGCAATGATATTCCTGACTTCCTTTTTATGCGCCATTGCAAATGCAAGCAGCAATGAACTACTTATAGTTTTCAACAACTAGTTTACCTGCCACCATAACTTTCTTTACCGACAATGATTGGTCCAAGACAACAAGGTCCGCTAACTTTCCTACTTCAATACTGCCGGTCTTTTCTTCCCATCCTGCTATCCGAGCCGGTGTCAAGGAAGCCATTCGCACCACTTCCGGCAGAGGAATCCCGGTCAGAAGGTGGAACGTCTTCACACAATGATCCATTCCCATAACGCCCGACGCCAAGGATTTACCGTCCGGCATAATACCGACGCCATCCCGGCGAAGGATAGGTTCTCCTCCTTCCAAAGGACCAAAGATGTATTCCCCATCAGGCATATCGAGGGCCCGATTGCAATCGGTAACAATTGCCAGGCGATTCGGCCCTTTGGCCTTATAGGCGAGCGATAACAATTCTCGTTGGAGATGTTTCCCGTCTGCAATAACCTCGGTGGTCAGCTCATCGAAATAAAGAGTGGCTTCCATGACACCCCCACGCATGGGAAAGGTCTGTGTTTGCCGCAAACGAGCCCGGTCGGACATGGCGCAGAAGAGATGATCTACATGGGTAATGCCCCACTTGATAGCTTGTTCCATCTGCTCGAAGGTGGCGTGTGAGTGGCCGACATTGCATCGAATATTTTTCCGCCGGCAAGCATTGGCAAAAGCTTCCGCATTGGGCAGTTCGGGAGCAATAGTAGCACGGCAGATAGTATCCGAGAACTCCAAGTATTGGTTGTATTCATCCGGCGAAGGAGAACGAACCGGACCAGCCGGATGACAACCGCGAGCGGGTTCGGCAAAGTAAGGTCCGTAAAAATGGCAGCCAAGGATGCGACAACTATCCGTTCCTTGGTTTTTTAGCTGCCGGCAAATCTCCAGGAATGTCAGGTGTTGCTCATGAGTCGCCACCGTTGTGGTCGGCAGCAAGCTTGTCGTTCCGTGTCGGCAATGAGCTTGGCAAACCTTTCGGAAGGAATCCTCTGTGCCGTCCATAAAATCAGCACCGGCTCCTCCGTGGACGTGAAGATCAATAAATCCGGGAACTAAGTAGCCGCCTTGCAAATCAATAGTTTCGGAAGCTTCAAGCTTTGGGTGGGAGTCTTGGACAGCTTGTATGGTTTGGTCTTGAGTTAAAACACAACCGGAGTTGAGTATCCTGTCTGGGAGAACAACGGAACCATTAGTGAAAAGGAATGCCATAAAAATAGTACTCTTGTTCTATCTAGGGCTTTGTCAAAGGAGAAAGTTGGGATTTTAACAGCGAAGCCGTTATCCAACAAAGCCCAGGGTCTCCGCGAAGGCAGCGCACTCTGGGGAATAAGATAATTTTGGAAAGATAATTCTTTCAAGGATCTTAATGCCGGAATAAAAATTCCTTGGAATTAATCAGCGCCCACAGAACATCTTCCCAGGCTTTCCGCCTATTTTTTGCTTGGGAAATGTGTTGAAGAATCGTTTGATATTCGCCCTCCACTGGTGGACGTGCCAAAGCGGTATAGTAGAGTTCTTCAAGGATTTGGCGGTCAGATAATTGCTTCGACAGCAAACCACTAAGGCGGTTTTTGGGATTGCGAATTCGGTCATTTACTGTAGGCCCATTGATCAGTTGCAGAGCCTGCCCCAGGTTCGAGTCGGATTCGCGTTCGCATTCACAAGCCAATTCACGCGCGGGCTGGCCAAAGGCTTTCAGGAAGGGATGGTTGTTTTCTCCATCGGGAAGTTGAACGGCGCGAGTTCCGGGCGGCATGCCGGGGAAGTTTTCGGGAACGCCGGTAACATGGCAGATGGCGTCGAACAACTGTTCCGCCGTGTAGAGCTTAGTTACTGCATGGGAAAAGTACTTCTCATCTTCGTTGTTAAATTCGTTGGCCTTCGCACTAAGCTGATAGGTCCGCGAGTTCATAATGGTGCGGATGAGATGTTTGACGTCAAAGTTGTGCTTCACGAAATCTTCCGCCAGGGCATTTAGCAGTGCGTCGTTGGCCGATGGATTAGAATCACGGAAATCGTCTACCGGATCGACTATTCCTCTCCCGATGAGGTGATACCAAACTCGGTTGACAATGGATTTGGCGAAGAAGTCATTGTCCGGAGAAGTAATCCACTTCGCCAGGAATACGCGGCGATCCGCTCCCGGGGGGATCTTGGCAGGAATGCCCCCTAAAAAGCTAGGCTGGATAGCTTTTTGGGTTCGAGGTTGCGTCACCTCACCAGACCTGGCCAGGTAAATATATTGAGCTTCAGGTTTTCGCTTGTCGGCTCCGGGTTCAATCGGATCGCGTCGCCGCTTCACACGGGCAAAGAACGCTGCCAGGCTATAGTAATCGTCCTGAGTCCACCTCTCGAATGGATGATTATGACATTTCGCGCATTGCATGCGGATTCCAAAGAATAGTTGAGCAGTAGTTTCAGCAAGTTCGGTCGGATCTTTGGCGATGCGGTAGTAATTAGCGGGGGGATTGCGGAAGGTACTCCCGGAGCTGGTCAACAATTCCGTAACCATCTCGTCAATGGGAGTGTTTTTGTTCAGATGATTGTAGATCCATTTGCGAAAAACCTGCGTCCCCTTGACCTTGATGGTTTTCCGAGTGCTGCGAAGAACATCGGCCCATTTTAAGGTCCAGAAGTCGGAATACTCGGTGCGTTCCAACAAAGAATCAATCAACTCGGCTCGCCTCTTAGGGTTCTTGCTTTTTAAAAAAGCTTTAACTTCCTCAGCAGGCGGCAGGATGCCGCAAACATCCAAGAATGCTCGGCGGATAAATTCTTCATCGCTGCAAAGGTCGGACGGAAGAATGTTGAGCATTTTCAATTTGGCGAAGGCATGGCGATCCACATAATTATTGGCCACCGGATTATTCCATTTGAATCCTTCGCGCGGCTCCAGATAAGTGAGCCGGACGGTAATCATTTCATCTAAGTAGCGGCAAAGGACGGCCACTTCTCCTGATTCGAAGAATTCCACCAAACCCTTTGCATCCACCTCGGCAATCGCGCTATCACTACTGCTGAAGACAGTTAGCCTGGTCACATCCCGGTTGGAACCGTCAGCGAAATGAGCCACCACGGAAAGTTGTTCCCACTTAGCGGGTAGATTTAAAACACGGTCACCGGGGAAAACATCCACTTTGGATAATGGCGGCAGGTTCTTGGAATCCGACCGAAGTCCTTCGGAAAGCCAATCGCGGATCACACGAGCCGGTACGCTGTCTTTGCCGAAGCGTTTGCCGCCTTCATGCGGAACTTTAGCCAAGGCTTTCATCAGGATCAAGCTTCGCTCTGACCCAAGTCTGCTGGTTCGTCTGCCCAGGACATCACGGGTAAGTTGGATGTAATCCGAGGGTGGGTCATAGCCGCGAAGACTGAGTTTAAATCCGTTTTTTCCGCTGGGAGTTCCGTGACAGGCTCCGGAATTACAGCCACCCACATTGAGAGCGGCAATTAAATCATGTTTGAAACTGACGGGTATTTTTGATTTAAGATTGCGGACTTCCACTGGGATGGTAGCCGCTTTTCCGCCCGCGCTAATGGTCAATTTGGTTTTTCCCGACTTTCGGGGAAACACAAAACCGGAAGTAATGGAAATGATCGGCTCATTTTCTACGGAGTAATCGGCCAGCGCAGTTAAATCCCTCACGGTCCCATCCGAATAATAGGCAGTGACCAAAAGTTGTTGCATGGCACGGGGCCCAACCAAGTTCACTT
>CAZPPD010000099.1:0-11637 GCA_964588185.1 uncultured Alcaligenaceae bacterium
ACAATTTTCAACAATTAGTTGATAGTTAACTCGTTAACTGACTCTGATTATTATTTTGTCCCTCCTAGTAGATAATGGAGTCTCAAGCCAAAAACTTGGAATCTGAATTTTACTACTTTTTCAAATACCGGTAGAAAATTCCATTCCTGCCATTTTGACCCGAACAAAGGGAACATTATAACCTCTTTCTAAAACTATTTTTTAAATAACGAAGTTTCTTTCGCTTAACTATAATTATGGTCATTCTTGATGATCATTTACCATTTTTAACAGGAGTCCTGCCGTGCCTGAACATTACGAATACACCGACCAAGGGGTCGAAAGAAGGTTCAACGAACTTGTCACCGGCCAAGCCAGATACATTGAAACCGGGCACAGACCGGCCCGGAGAATTAAGCGCAGCGCGGTAACCTGGAAACACGCTCATTCAAGAAAGACAAAAGAAGGAAAGACTTTTTGGTATTGCACCATGGGGATAGGCGGGGTGGTAGCCGTGGGTACCATGGTTGGCTTTGCTTCCTTAGCTTGGCCGGCGGTGTTCGCAGGAATTGGAGTTGCGGGAGTTGTCTGGTATGGGAAGAAAAAGCTCTCTGCATTTGTGATTAAAAAGACGGTGATTAAAAAACTCAAAGATATGGAAAAAATTGAAGCGGATTATTTAAAGGGTGTGAATCAGGGGCAAATCCAAAGACAGATATCGGGGGGAATTAATCTGGATGTGTCCAAAGTGGCAAACAACGCCCACAAGCTTGCCACGGTTGCTTTTCAAGCAGAAGCCATCCTGACCCTGCTGGTCAATGAAACAGGACGCCTTTTTAAGAAAGATAAGGAGTACAAAAAGGCATTCGGCCAGGGGCCCTATCTTAATATTTGGAATGATGCCATGAAGGCGGCCCGTAACGGATTTATCACTATCAATAATGTCCAACAGGATGTGAAAGTTGGAACGTCCGTTTCCGGTAAGTGGATGAAGTTCGGTTATAAACAAAAAGGAAGCAAAGATCCCAACGTTGCCAGGATAAAGTTGGCAGTCATCCTGAGACGCCTGCGGTTAATGGTTCGCTATCTGGATGATTACTTTGATGTCCTCAAAGACCGATTGGAGGAGGAAGCAAGAAAATTGAATCTCCTCGAGGAACAAATTCAATTGAGCACTTTAGTAAAAAATATCATATCAGGGGGTCCTCACCATTCCGGTTGTGAAGAAGGAAAGTGTTACGGGCCGGAGCAGAGGGATTTGGTGAAAGTGGCGAAATCCAACATTACCAAAGATCAGTGGAAAGCGATCGTCGATGACACCCAGATTGCCACCAGCAAAATTGGCGGTGGTTCGACCCCGAATGCTGTTCTGCAAAAATATAAAAAGCGCTACGACCAGGACGAAGCAAACACCCAGCAGGAGATGCGAGAAATGGGTGGAGAGTTTTTGGCAGACATGGCATTGGAAGGGGCAACAAGCGGGGGTGGAGAAGTAGCCGAACTCGGAATGGAAGCTTTGAGTGAATTGGGTGCAGAGGCGGCTAGCGGAGGTGCAGGATTCATACTTGGGGCAGTCGTTGGCGAAGTAATTAAATCCTTTCGCGTCAATAAACCCGCTTACAAGAATGCGAAAGGGGTGCGGTTGGCGGCTCACAAAGCCACAGTGGATGCCAGATTCATTGGCGATGAAATTGACAAGTACGCAAAAAGCACCAAATCAAATGGGCTGGAAAGGATGCTTACCAAGATCCACAATCACTATTTTAGAAGGATCGACGAAAGGCTCAAAAAATTAAACGAGTTGGGAACAGACCTCAAGTTCAGGAATGAATTCACCTGTAACGACGCATTAGCATTAGTCCGTTACTACCTCAAAGTCTATCACTATATCGACAAAGCCTACGTGAATCTCCTTTTTATCAATCGCGTAATTGAATGTTTGGAGGGCAAAATCAACAAGCATTTCAAAAACGCTGTCAAATGGTGATAGGCCTAATGTTTTAGTAACTGTTCTAGGTGGGCTTGGACGGAATCGGCAAGAGCCTTGAGGTTATATCCCCCTTCCAGGCAACTGACTAATCTCCCATGAGAGTGGGTGTTCGCAACCTGGAGGATTTCGTCGGTCATTTCGGCGAAATCCTCTGCCTCCAATCCCAAGGATCCAATCGGGTCTGCCGCATGAGCATCAAATCCGGCACTCAGCAAAATCAACTCCGGCTTAGCTTTATCAGCAGCTTTTGCCAACGCCCCACGAAATTGAGATTGGTATTCTTGCCTCGAAATTCCGTAGGAAATCGGCAGATTAATGGTATATCCCAGTCCCGGTCCTAAGCCGATTTCATCTTCGTCCCCCGTTCCCGGATAAAACCCAAAGCCAAAGCGGTGGATGCTGAAGAAAGTAACATTGCCGTCTTCAAAGAAAATATCTTGAGTCCCATTGCCGTGGTGCACATCCCAGTCGACAATCAAAATCCGGTTTACTTCGTGCACCTTACGGGCGTAGCAAGCGGCCAAAGCAATGTTGTTGAACAAGCAAAATCCCATGCTGCGAACCTGGTTGGCATGATGACCGGGCGGCCGGACCAGGCACAAGGCATTGTTATCCTTGCCTTGCAAAACGTCATCCACGGCTGAGGAACACACCACAATGGCTTGGCGGGCAGCTTCATAGGAATCGCTGCTAAGGATGGTGTCGGCATCCAAAAATCCGCCGCCGCTTTCGGCTACCTCTTTGACTCGCTGAATTTGGCGGGGAGAATGGAGCTGCAGGAGATCATCGACTGGGATCTCCTTCGCCATCCCGGCCTGGCATTGCCCTGCCAATCCAGTTTCCAGGATTCGTTGATGGATGGCTTCCAGGCGGGCCGGCCGTTCGGGATGGCCGCCGGTTTCGTGGCGGAGGAAAATTTCATCGCGATATAATATAGTCATGGTTGAATCGGTCTCAGAGATTTCAAAATTCGATATGGGTATTGTAGCATTCATCCGAGCAAATGCATTTCCATGAGCCAACATGTCCGAACCAAGCGCTGGAACGATCCGGTGGAACCCGAAGACGGCAGGCGAATTCTGGTCTGCCGCTATCGTCCACGGGGGCTGAAGAAAGAAAAGGAAACCTGGGATCAATGGGTGAAGGAACTCGGGCCATCGCCGCAATTGCTGAAGGATTTCCAGGGGAAAGAAGGCGTTCCAATTACTTGGGCAGAATTCAAAAAACGATACCTGGCAGAAATGAAAAACCAGCAGGATGCAATTGGGGAGTTAAGCCGGTTAGTGAACCAAGGAGAAACCATTACAATATTATGCTCGGCTTCTTGTGTCGATGAAACCCGGTGCCATCGCTCGCTGCTGCGTGAATTGATTTACAAGGCAACCGCCTGAGTAAACAGTATCGGCAAGATCAGCAATGTCATCGTCAGCCAAATCACAAAGGCCAATCCCAGGGCGTGATATCCCTGGAACTGGAGGATCAACCATAACACCACGAACCACAGGGCCAAGTGAACGAAGTTGAACAAGAGATTCACGATGAGAAGGCCCGAGTGAAAGATGGATGGGATGCCGTTTAATCCTTCGTATTCGACCATTGCCCAGCCATCTTCGCTGACAAAACGGCGGTAGGCTCCTTCCGGAGCTTCCTTCGGTTCAAAGCGGATTTTCTCGCCGTCGTGCTTCAGGAAAACGGCTTCGACCCGGACCGGACTCCAATTACGGTAGGGGGGAATGACCTCTTTGTATTCGTAGGTAACCTGACCGGCACCGCCGACGCGTTTGCTCAGTTTGTACTCAATTAATTCCTTTTCGCCCTTTTTCTTGGTCCAGATCTTTTTGGCCGGCTCAGGAAACATGTCCACAACAGGAGAAAAGCGAAACAGAGTGTCATAGGGGATGTTTACTGTTGAACCCTCTGAAGCGTAATTCATCCAACACCACAAAAACAGAAAGGCAAAGAGGATTCCGCCTGCGGCAGGTGCACGCCAGAGGACTCCGGGAGTGATTTCGGTATACAGGTAGCCTTGGACAAATAAGGTGAGAGCTGCCAAAAAGGCAATCAGGGCAATCCCAACCACCAGCATGATGAGAATCAATGTGAGCACAAAGGTCTCCGTCTCTGAAGCGAATGAGGAAGATCATTAGTTCCTAATTTGTTGCCTTCCCCTAGTTTGCCAAATTCGAAAAAATGGGCAACGGGAAATTCTTGGGCAAAGGATTGGGGGTGTCCCACGGAATTTTGGGGTGTGATCCTCCTAGTAGTCTGAAGCATGCTCGCCAGATTCTCAAAGTACATAACTTTTAAGAAAAAAACGGGAAGTTTCAGAATGGTGAAGCGAGCATGGCACCCAAATTAATTGAAGAATCCCAAAATCCAGTGGGACTCCCAGGAATGGGACTTGTGGCAGATCGTGAGGTTGTTATAATTCGACCGCACCTTTGAAACACCTCCCCGGTAGAAAATTCTTCCTATCTCTGGAGTCAAACCAACTCATCGCCATGGTTTCCAAGTTTTGCTTATTCACCTGCGTTCTCGCTGTCGGACAAATTGGGGGACGCACTGAATGGCTGATTACCCCCCAATTCAACCGGGGCCAGGAGTTGGTCTATAAAGGTAGCTATACCGAAGCATCTGCCACACCCGGGATTCATTTTCAGCGGCAATACCAAATGGAAACACGGGTTTTTGTGCTGGAGAAAATCAACTCCGGTTGGCAAGTGGGTATTGTGACTGCCCTAAAACATCAACGCCAGCCGACGCCGGGAGTTCCGGCCAAAAACGATCCCCCCGAGGTTACCTCGGTGCGATTGGAAGTGGCAAACTTGAACCGCCAAGGGAAATTAACCTCGCCGCAAAAGATCTCCTTAGCCCCGGCGGTAATCGGCCCGCCGACATTGGAGACGGGTTGCTTTGTGCACTTTCCCCGAATTCGCATCTCTAAAGATCAGGTCTGGGAAGTTCCCGAACCCGGACGGCCGCCGATTACCTGGAGAATTGTCGGTTCGGAAGTGGTGAGCAACACCAAGTGCATTAAATTGCGGGGAAATCAACAATCAAAGGAATGGGATCAACCCCGGGCCGATCGGGCTGCTTGGAAGCGGACGGAATATGTTTGGGTGGCTCCATTGGTGGGGACGACCTTTAAAGTGGAGCGAACCATTGAAGGGCGAGAACCCGGGCACAGTACTCCGACACAACGAATACAAGTGAAATATCAACTGGATCGCCAATGGAACTTACCGGGAAAGTTGTTCACCGCGCGGCAACAAGAAATTCTGCAGGCGAGGCGTTCTAATCTGGAAGCAAATAAATATCTGCAGAACCATATTCAGTATCAGAAACAAATTGATGTGCTGGTCCGCCAAATAGAACTGTATATTAAACAGCGTCCGCCGTCGCCGTACCGGTTAGCCATGTCGCAGATAAAGCATCGCATTCAGGCCGTTCGCGCGGGCAAAGTGTTTGTCAAACCGCACCATACCACGCAAAAGCCCTTAATTCAGGTCGTCCATCACGGAGAAAAAGCACCGGACTTCTTGGTCACGGATCTCATCACCAAGCAATCCATCCGTTTGCACCGGTTACTGGGACGACCGATCCTGATCGTGTTTTACAACCCAAAAACCGGCAACGGGGAACGAGCCCTAAAGTTCGCCCGTAAACTCCACCAGGAATACAAGTCCAAAATAAACATCCTGGGGATGGCGGTAACTTCTGATATTGCCTATGTGCGCAAGCAACACAAGAAATTTAAATTGTCTTTCCCCATCCTGGATGGGAAAGGGCTTCACCGGACATTTGGGGTCGATGCAACTCCCCGGTTCGTGGTTTTGGATAGCAACGGCAAAATGCGGGCAGGCTTTACCGGCTGGGGATTTCATGTTCCCGACCAAATACGCAAGAAGCTCAACCAATGCTTTCCTCGCAAACCCAGCCCTTGATAATTGACAGGATCTCGACCTTCTGCAGTTAGAATTTATCTTGTTTATTTCCTGCAGTTGCTGTTATCACTACGGTCCGAAGGTTGGAGAGGTTTCTTACTTGTCAGGATTCGGCTTCCCTCTTGCTCTCCGTTGGCAAAGGCCGATACGATACGATGGTCAAGGAATCCGTGGCGGCGGCAGCCTTTGCCAAGCAGCTAAATGTTGCCTTCCGGCAAAAGTACCTGACATCTTTTCGCCACCCAGCTACAAAATCATGATGGATTATCAGATTCAACCCAACACGAAGGTATGTGCCGCTACCGGCCGGGAACTCCAGCCGGGAGAAAAATTCTTTACGGCTCTATTGGAAGAAAATCACCAACTCATCCGTAAAGATTTCAGCTATCAGGCTTGGAAGGGTCCCCCGGAAGGAACCTTTAGTTTTTGGATGGGCCATATTCCTGCCGACGAGGGCGAGCGGCGGCCGCAAATTGATGATGAAGTTCTGGTGGATTGCTTTCATCGCCTGGAAGGAGAAACGGAGCCACGCAAAGTTCAATTTCGCTATGTAACAGCTTTGCTGTTAATGCGGAGAAAACGGTTTAAATTTGACGATGCCAAGTTGGTCAATGGCCAGGAAGTTTTAGTGGTTCGCTGTTCCCGCAGTAAGAAGAATTTTGAAGTAATCAATCCCAAGTTAAGCGAAGAAGAAATCGCTCTGGTCCAGGAAGAAGTTTTCAAGGTCCTGGGCTGGGATTAACAAAAGACCCAGACGATTTTCGGGATAATAGGACTCCGGAATCGCCAAAAGCATATCGAGGGATGGTGTTATGCGGAGTTTGGTAACCTGCCTCTGCCTTGGAATGGTGCTCCTGGCCACGGGTTGTAATCATACCCGATGGCGATTATTCAATCCTACACCTGCTCCGGAAACCCAACCGGTCACTGGCGAAGTTCCCACCACAGATGCTCTGGTCCAGTATTTGAATAAGAATTCCGAGCGATTACAAACACTTCGTTGCGACGATATGGTGTTAACTTATTCGGAACGATTTAAACCTTCCATTTCTCTGGAAGGGCGAATGGTGGCACAAAAGCCCCGCAATTTCCGCATGACCGCAATGCTGTTACGCAAGCCGGAAGTCGACCTTGGCTCGAACGATCAGGAATTCTGGTACTGGATTCGCCGTGGACCCCGTGCTCAAATTTACTGCAAATATGATGATCTGGAGAAACGCCAAAACATCCAATTGCCCCTGCCTTTCCAACCGCAATGGATCTTGGAAACCTTGGGAATGAGTGATTACGGACCGGCCACTCGCTATCAATTAGTGGATACCCCGACGCAATTAAAACTCGTCGAGCGAACGACCTCGCCGCAAGGAAAGGCCATCAAAAAGGTGATTGTCTTCAATCGCCGTCTGGTAACCGCACCGACGCCTCAGGTAACCGACCATATCTTGATTGACGAGCAGACCGGCAAGGAGATTTGCAGCGCTCATATTCATTCCGCTCAGATTGATCCCACGAACGGGGCTTTGATTCCCAAGAAAGTGGACATCAATTGGCCGGAAGACAATATTGTGCTCACAATGCGATTGACCAATGCATCCGCGAACGTCAACATCCCGGCCAATTTTCCGGCGTTCACACGAAATAAGCTGGAGGGAATCCCGGCCTTTAACTTAGCGACGCGGCAATTTGATTCTCGGCCAACCTCGATCCGAAGGGTGCGGGGATTAAGGTAAAGATGTAAAACCCCGTAGGGTTTTGATTTGGTATTGGAGACCCTTTTTCCTAGGATATGCCACATTTTCGTCGACTTTCGAGATCATTGGTGGGAAGGGACAAATCCGGCTGCCGCGGTCCAAAGGGTGGCTGCCGGGGGGTGATGAACCGCAAGAACGATAATGAACCCTATAGTTTCCAAACTGCCGGCGGTAATTTCTTATTCGTTGATGGCCATGTGTCATTTCTCCGGGAGACAATTTCGCTCACGACCATGGCAGGTTTATGCACTAAATCTGCAGGCGAGATCGAATAGGATTTCTTCAGATTTAGGATTCTGTGATTTCCCTGATCTTTTTCAGGTACCATTCAGGTTTGAGCAGTTTATTTGCTGCCGAAATAGCTGTTTGCAACACATTTTCGGACAATGAACCCAAGGCGTGATGTAAACGGCACTGGTCTATTAAAACTTCGCATTCATATGCCAGTTGACCGCGGTCTTTGATTCTTTCGTATTGTTCCTCGCGAGTATGCAGAGCCTGATTCAAATCGCCATATTGTTCGTGCAGGGTGGCGTAAGCATTGTAATACCCGGAGCATCGGGGACAGTTCAGTTGAGCGAATTTTGCCTGGGCATTTCGTTGAAGTTTGACCGCCTGGTTTTCTTTACCGTTGATCTTGGCGATCACCGCCTGCCAGAGTATAGAGCGAGCGATGGGGTATTTATACTTCATCTTGCGGGCGGATTCTTCGGCGGCATGAGCCCACCGGTCCAACTCCGGCCAGTTTTCCTGAGCATGGGCGATGGAACACAACTGGGAATGATTAGTAACGCGGTGATGATTAGCAGTGTGTAGGTTTGGCTCGGAATCGAGTTCATTCAGCTCAGCAAGGGAAAAGGCTTTGGCTTTATCCAATTGCTCCTGCCACATGGCAAATGAAACCCGGCTTTCCATCAGTAGGTAACGGGAGCTCTCCATTTCCGGAGTCACCAGGGTTTCCATTTCGTCCAAAGCTTTTTGGATTTCGCCGGCATATCCAATCGGGTCGATATTTAAGTAGATAGCGACCAAATCGTTGAATATTCGCAATCGTTGCGGGAAAGCCGCAAATTCCGGTTTGCGAACCTTGATCACATTGGCGACTGCCGCATCAAGTATGTGTCGAAAATCACGCTTATAGAAGATGGTTCCATGGACGATCCAGTGTTCGAAAAGCATCACCCACCATGACTCGCCCAGTTGTTTGGCGAGTGCTTTTGCTTCGGAAAAGAGGGCTAATGTCTTGTCCGGTTCGGATTCTCGAAAATCAAAGGCATCACAATGCGTTTCCAGCAAGCTTGCTTTTTCGAAATCTCCGGAACGATACGCTTCTAGTCGACTATTCTGAAACCAAGCCCACTCGCTCATGATTTCCCTTTGCTTGAAACTGCTGCCTCTTCCAACCGAAGCCCCTTGTAGATGGTGGGGGAAACCGAACCGAAGTAGTTGCGGCAAATCGCGATGCTTTCTCGGTAGATTTCTTTCCGGCAAGATGCGGTTTTTGTTTGCGGGTACATTCTGGAAGCAGCTAGCTTGTCTTCGACATATTCGAGATGAAAACCGGCATCCGCCATTCGAATCCAGTATTCATAATCCATGCAAAACTTGAGGGATTCGTCAAAGGGACCGATTTTTTCCACTACTCGTCGCCGCCAAAAAGCGGCAGGTTGGCAGATAAAACAATTCTCGGCCAACAGGTCCAAGTTGAAGGGCCGCGTTGCGTATTCCCCTAGGAAACAATCCGATTCGTCAATGTAATCCGCTCTGCCGAATACCATATCCCAGTTTGGGTTCTCCTCAAAATGAGAAACTACCTTTTCTATTGTACTGGGAAACAGAACATCATCCGAGTTTAAGTAAGCCAGAATGTTTCCGGATACCTGAGCCAACCCTTTGTTGATGGCATGCGTCTGTCCCCTGTCGGGTGTGGATTCCCAATGAAAAGCGGATCCGTAGGATTCTAGAATCGCCACGGAGTTATCGGTGGAACCGCCATCCATGACCAAGTATTCGATGTGGGGATAAGTTTGAGCCAGGACACTGTCGATGGTTCGACGCAGATATTTCCCTTGGTTGAAAGAAGGCGTGACTATGGAAACGAGGGAAGGAGCTTGCATTTAGAAAACCTATAGCCCTTTGGGTTTGATGATTTTATTACCTGTAGCTTTCAAATGGGCATTCATGATACGGCTGTAGGGTCGAAGCTTTGTGCAAGAGGAGGAAAAATGCCACGCTCCTTTCGGGATGTTTTTAAGATAATAGCCCCCCTGAAAGGGCCTCAACAGATCTTTAAATCCTCATATCACCGTTACAAAAATCAGGTCTCCACTTTCGCAACAGAAGGGGTAAATTCATCTTCCAAACCTGCCCATGAGCTTTGGGCTAATTTTAAACCTTTTTCATCATCCAATCGGTTTCGGAATTGGCAGTACCACCGAATAGTTTCCTCCAGGCCGGCTTCAAAATCCCACTGGGCCTTAAACCCCAAGTATTCCTGAGCCCGAGTGACATCCAGGCAACGCCTGGGTTGGCCATCGGGTTTGCCGGGGGCAAAACGGATCTCTCCCTGAAAGCCGGTTTTACGAGCGATTAATTCTGCTAACGCCCGGATAGAAATTTCCTGACCCGATCCAATATTGATTGGGGCAACGTCATCATGCTTTGCCAAGGCCAGATAGATGGCTTCCGCAGCATCCTTGACAAAAAGGAACTCCCTGGTTGCTTTACCTGTTCCCCACACTTCAATGTAATCCCGCCCCTCTTCCTTGGCTTCCAGACACTTGCGAATAAGAGCGGGAATGACGTGGGAGCTTTCCAAATCAAAGTTATCCCCCGGTCCGTATAAATTCACCAACAATAGATTCACTCCATTGAACCCGAATTCTTGCCGGTACGATTGCAACTGGACCATCAACATTTTCTTGGCCAAGCCATATGGAGCATTAGTTTCCTCCGGATAGCCGTCCCAAATTGCGGATTCTTGAAACGGCACCGGAGTGAACTTTGGGTAAGAACAGATGGTCCCCGTCAGCAGAAATTTCTCGACACCAATTCTTCGAGACATCTCAATAAGCTGCGTCCCCATAATCAGATTCTTGTAAGCCAGCGTGCCGGGGAAGCGCCGATTGCCGCCAATGCCGCTGACTACTCCCGCGAGGTGAATCACATTATCCGGAGAAAACGTTTTAAATAAACGCTGGATATCTCTTTCCCGGGTGAGGTCGTATTGGGAACTTCGAGGAATAAAAAGATTGCGACAACCGGCTTGATGCAAGCGGTGGACTACATGTCTTCCCAGAAATCCGGCACCGCCGGTGACGAGTATCTTCTTGGCTCTCAAGTCCACCATCAATGCTTCCTCCTTGAAGCGAGAGCGGAAATGGAATTCTATGGTGATTGTCTTAGATCAGATTAGAGATAAATTCCCATTTGAGGTCAACGGGAATGACCTAAAGGTTGATCCCCGCTGGCCACTGGTCTTCGGCTTCATACCCAAGCAACGTTCGGGTGTGTTCCATGTCATAGGGTTGATTGTGAACCGGCTTGCTGGTGGCATAGACGATGGCAAAAGGAATATTGCTGGCCCGGACGGCACAGGCAAAGAAACGACCGGCATCTGCGGGGCTCAGGTAAACATCTTGGGCCAAGGGATCTGCTTTGATCTCGCTCACTTGTTTGTCATCGCGGGGGCACCAACCCAAGCGGACGACCAAAACCCCGATTCCGTGGGTTTCCTGGTAAGCCCGGCCAGCTGCTTCCAAGAACACCTTCGTTGCCGCATACCAATAGCGGGGGGTGGGGACCACATCAGGCCCGATGGGAAACGGTCCCCTTTTCCGCTGATGCCAAACCACCTGGCCACTGCTGGCAAGGATCATCCGCTGAACACCGTTTTTCCTCGCCGCTTCAAAAAGATGGTAAACACCCTCAATATTCGGCGGATATAGTTTGCCGACTACATCGCTTTCCACGT
>CAZPPD010000100.1:0-11621 GCA_964588185.1 uncultured Alcaligenaceae bacterium
CGGCGGAATGTACACTGCAAACACCATGAGTTCGGCCATTGAGGCGATGGGGCTTTACTTACCTTACGACGCCAGCAATCCGGGAGTTTCCTCAGCCAAGGAGAGGGAATCCTTCTTAGCGGGCAAGGCGTTGGTAAACCTGGTCAATGAAGGCATTCGTCCCCGCGACCTTATCACGCGAAAGTCCTTGGAAAACGCCTACACCATGGTCCTGGCCTTGGGTGGGTCCACCAATGCCGTTTTACACTTGATGGGAATCGCCAAAGAAGCCGAAGTGGAATGGACTTTAGCCGACTTTGATCGCTTGGGGGATAAAGTGCCTGATCTGGCGGACTTGAAGCCTGGTGGTCAATATGTGATGTTTGATTTGCACAAAGCCGGGGGGACTCCGGCAGTCCTGCGGGCTCTCTTGGACGCCGGCATGATCCATGGAGACTGTATGACCGTCACCGGGAAGACACTGGCCGAAAATCTCAAGAACATCCCCAGCATTTATTCCCGTGAGCAAAAAGTCATCAAGCCCATGACTGCTCCTATGCACGAAAAAGGACACATCGCAATCATCAAAGGCAATCTGGCACCGGAGGGTGCGGTCGCCAAAGTAGCCGGATTGAAGAACAAAAAGCTTACCGGTCCGGCGAAAGTCTTCGAAGGGGAAGAAGCTTGTTTCGCCGCCATTCAGGATCGCAAAATAAAAGAGGGGGATGTAGTCGTCATTCGCGGCGAAGGCCCCGTCGGTGGTCGCGGTATGCGGGAAATGTTATGCATCACCGCTGCTTTGGTTGGGCAGGGACTCGGAGAAAAGGTTGGTTTGATCACCGACGGCAGATTTTCCGGCGGAACCCATGGGCTGGTCGTTGGCCATGTGGCACCCGAATCCTGGGTGGGAGGCCCCATCGCTTATGTTCTGAATGGCGACTTGATTACCATCGATGTGGATGCGAAAAAACTAGAAGTCCAAGTCGATTCCAATGAGTTTGAAAAGCGCAAGCAGCAATGGACTTTGCCCGAACCTCGAGAACGGCGCGGAGTGTTGGCCAAATATGCCCGTACCGTCCGTTCTGCTGCGGAAGGTGCTGTTACTTGTTAACAACTTGCGTGCAACCGGTGGCACGCTTTCGGGCCGTCTCCTCTTTGACTTTCTTTCCATGGCATACCTGCCCGAAAACATGCCAACCAGCCAAAGGGAGTGTGAACTTAGATGTTCGCCTAACATATGTATTTCAAGGATTTGGCCATCTGCACCTACGGTCGCTATGCATTAAGCCCAGCTCATGGAGTGTTCCGTTGCTGGCAATCGGTTGGTTGGAATTCGGTCATTCATTTTCTCAAGGCCATGTTGACGAAGAAATAGTTGAACGAGCCGAGAAAATCCAGAAGGAATCGAGAGATCGTTTTTTGATGTATGTTTATCGGGGTCTGCATGGTTGTAGCTTTTGTACGTCTAAGAAGGCGAGAAGAGGCATTCCGGAATCGAATACAAATGTGTTGGTTCCAGGAAATGAATGTGTCTACGTTGCATCTGGAGGATTGTGCCATTACATCAAGTTTCATTCGTATCGACCTCCCGAAGAGTTTATTCATGCACTCTCGGAATGTCCTTTTCCTTCTTCATCCGAGTATGATTCCGAAATAATAAGAGCCAACAGAGGCATTAAGCCCGACTTTCTTTGGTCGATAGAGGAGTTTATGGAAAAGTCGAAACGAGGAAAAAGTGAACCGGCCACTGAGGGTGACGCTTAGAAGCGCACTTCAGTTCATAGTTGGCCAAACGATTGATCTTATCCGATTCACCGAAGGATTGTCTTCTCTTGCAAGCTGGGTGGCCTGCCACCAGTCGTCCAAATCCAGTCGGGCCAGGAGACCTACTAACTAAACCGATCTCCTAATATGGGCACACTCCCTTGCATTTAAAGTTTCTTAGCCACCTTCGGTAAATCCCGGATACAAGGTCATGCCGCCATCCACAAATAGCGTGGTCCCGTTGACATAATCTGCGAAGTCCGACGCCAGCCACACCGCTGCTCTGGCGATATCCTCCGGTTCGCCAATCCGTTTGTAAGGAATTAGCTTCATCAGTTCGTTATAGGCCTCGGGGGTATCCCAAGCGGGCCGATTGATGGGCGTGCGGATGGCTCCCGGGCCAATGCTATTGACGCGGATGCGAAACGGGGAAACCTCTTGGGCAATGCTCTTCATCATCAGCATCACGCCCCCTTTGGAGGCGGCGTAATTGACGTGGCCGGCCCAGGGAATAGTCTCATGCACGCTGCTCATGCAGATGATTTTGCCGGCGGCACACGAAACTTCCGGCACAACCCCCCGGCGTTTGAATTCCCGCACTGCTTCCCGGGCACACAAGAACTGACCGGTTAAATTGACATTAATGACCGTGCTCCATTGTTCCAAGGTCATCTCCGTAAAGTGGGCATCCCGCTGCAAACCGGCGTTGTTCACGAGAATATCGATGGTGCCGAATTGCTCGAACATCGCTTTGAACATTGCTTGGACTTGATCTTCTTTGGAGACATCACACTTGAGGGCAATGGCATTGCCGCCCTTATTTTTGATTCCCTGGACGACTTCCTCCGCTTCCTCCGGATTGACAATATAGTTGACAACCACGTCCGCTCCGGCGTCTCCCAACTCAATTGCGACGGCGCGGCCGATGCCGGAATTAGCTCCGGTGACCAAGGCTTTTTGTCCCTGGAGAACCTTTTGCTGTTCACAAGCCGGCATGATAACATCCGGGTACTGCTGGGAATTCTCAGGCATGCTTTTCTCCATAAATGTTATGTTTTACTGCAAGGATTCGAGAAGTTTCGCGGCAAGGGCAGTCCAACCGGTTTGATGAGCAGCACCAACCCCGCGGCCGTTGTCGCCATGGAAATACTCGTAGAAGA
Organism: uncultured Alcaligenaceae bacterium; assembly: GCA_964588185.1. GTDB lineage: Bacteria > Planctomycetota > Planctomycetia > Gemmatales > Gemmataceae > CAZPPD01. The sequence continues at coordinate 2,904 of CAZPPD010000100.1, forward strand.
GAATCAAGTCCTTCCAGTTAGGATCCCGGGCATAGATCTCCTGGTCTCCGTGGCAAGGACGCTCGCCGTTTTCATCGGGGAGAAACAAACCCACCAACCGGGCACACAAGTCGTCGGCTATTTCTTTCAGGTTTTTCCTCACCCCGGAACCCGTGGGATATTCCACCTGAAGCTCATTGCCGTAAAAATGATGGTACCGCTCCAAAGCTTCAATCAGCAGAAAATTCATGGGAAACCAAACGGGTCCCCGCCAATTGGAATTGCCGCCAAACAAGTCAGTGGTTGATTCCCCGGGTTCGTAATCTACCCGAAATTCATGGGGCCCGACTCGAAATACATAGGGGTGAGCTTCATGAATCTTGGATACAGACCGGATGCCGTGGGGGGAAAGAAATTCCTCCTCCGAGAAAATATACTTTAGAATGCGCTCCAGTTTTTCCCGAGAAGGAATGGCCAGGAGTCGATGCTGATGCGTATTGCCATCTTTGGAGCGTACTTCCAGGCAGGAGATCAAACGGGCGAGATCTTTGCGGTTTTCCAGTAGCCAGTTCATCCGCTTGCGAAATCCCGGCAGTTTCTTGATGATGTCCTCTTCCAGTATCTCCACGGCAAATAAAGGAACGATCCCGACCAGGGAACGGGTTTTAAGCAGGGTTGATACATCGCCGGAATTGAGTTCATCGTAATAAAAACCGTCGGTTTCATCCCAAAGGCCGCAACCACCAATATGATTTATGGCGTCCGCAATGGATAGGAAGTGCTCAAAGAATTTGGAGGCAATATCCTCGTATTCGGGCTCGACAATGGCGAGTTCTAGGGCAATCGATAGCATGGTGCCACAGAAGAATGCCATCCAAGCAGTCCCATCCGCTTGCTCGAGAAATCCCCCGGTTGGCAAGTGTTTGGAGCGATCGAAAACGCCAATGTTGTCCAAACCCAAAAAGCCGCCGGAAAACAGATTATTCCCTTGGGTGTCTTTGCGGTTCACCCACCAGGTAAAGTTGAGCAACAGTTTGTGGAACGCCCGCTCCAAAAAGCTCCGGTCCCGGCTACCATGGGGACCGCTCATCTTATAAACCCGCCAACAGGCCCAAGCATGAACCGGCGGATTGACATCCCCAAAATTAAACTCATAGGCCGGGATTTGCCCGTTGGGATGCATGTACCATTCCCGCAAAAACAAGATTAGTTGCTTCTTGGCAAAGTCCGGATCGATGGTAACGAACGGAATCATATGAAACGCCAAATCCCAAGCGGCGTACCAGGGATATTCCCACTTGTCAGGCATGGAGATGATATCGCGATTGAATAAAGTCGGCCAACCGTGATTCCGAATCAAATCCCGTCCCGGCGGCGGTGGTGGTTGATTGTCATCCCCGCGCAGCCATTGGTTGATATCCAGGTAGTAAAATTGCTTGGTCCACAACAGACCGGCGTAAGCTTGGCGGGAGATTTGGCATTGGTTTGCATTCAAAGTCGAGGGCAGTTTTCGTTGGTAAAATTCTTCGCCTTCCCGAATGCGCTGGTCAAAAGTTTGCCGGAAAGTTGGACCAAAAGGTTCATCCATCAATTCCGACTCGATCACTAAACGCAAGCAATAGGAAACTTCCTGTCCGGGAGCCAATTCCACCACATGATGAATTGCGGCCTTCGTCCCCGTCATTTCAGGATTGACCGCATTTTGCCGGTCTTTAAGCACAAGGTCATGAAAAGCATCCTTTAAGTAGTCAGAAGAGTTGGCGGAACCAAATAACCGAGTCGCATTGGTTTCGTTTTCCGTGAACAGCCAGATCGGTTTCTCTCCAAAGGATTCGCGGTCTACCAAAAAACGAAACTTGCCGAGCGTTTCATGGGAAGCACCAAGTTCCCGATCCCCCGTTTTAACCAAGCGGGGCTTTTCCTTCAAACTTTCGTAGGTATTTCCCCAGGACCAAACATTGCGGAACCACAGGGTTGGAAGGAGATGAAGCCGGGCCGGTTCCGGCCCTCGGTTTATCGCAGTGATTTGTAGGAGAATGTCATTGGGAGATCCCTTGGCATACTCGGCGAAAATATCGAAGTAGCGATTTTCAGCAAAGGCACCGGTATCCAGCAATTCATACTCGCCGACATTCCTTCCCCGTCTGCCGTTTTCCCAGACCAGTCCAGCATAAGGGAACTCCGCTTGCGGATATTTGTACAGAGCTTTCATGTAAGAATGCGTCGGCGTCGAGTCCAGATAGTAGTAACATTCCTTGACGTCCTCCCCATGATTGCCTTCCGGTCCGGTCAGACCAAAGAGTCTTTCCTTGAGGATCGGATCTCGTTCATTCCATAACGCCAACGAAAAACACAAACGGCACTGGCGATCGGTGATTCCCAACAGCCCGTCCTCTCCCCAGCGGTAAGCTCGGCTGCGAGCATGGTCGTGGGGAAAATACCTCCAGGTGTCCCCATTCCTGGAGTAGTCCTCGCGAACAGTTCCCCATTGCCGCTCCGACAAATAAGGGCCCCATCGCTTCCAATCCGCAGTCCGGGACTCGGCTTCCTGAAGACGTGTTTCTTCTGCGGTCAAGGGTTGCCCTTCCTTTATTCCAGTTCAGAATTTGGAATAGTTAGATGTTTGGGTAAACTACCGGTTTCGTGCTAATTCCGTTCGGTATTTTTAGGAGAGTTGGGTGAACCAAGCAATGGGCTTCCCAAGAACTATCAACCTGGGCACCCCAAGGGCACCGTGTTAATCTTTCTTCCGTTCAAAAATCACCACATGCTGCCAGGGCAGATTGGTCAACGTCCGGACATAGCGCATGTCTGGATGAATACTCATTTCCTTGAGAACTTGCTTCTGGCTCATCTTGTGGACCAGTTTAATGGGCACCTTTGGATCTTCCAGGCGGAATTCCACAAACACCAATCGTCCACTTCCCGGTTTCAATGCCTTGATGAGCGCCCGGGTCATTTCGAACGGATGAGAAAACTCATGGTAAACATCTACCATCAGGATGAGGTCCAACTTTCCTTCCGGCAACATGGGGTCGGTAATCTTCCCTTTGATCGGCATTACATTTTTTACATTTCCAGCCTTCATCCGTGCCCGAATTAACTCCAACATCTTTTCCTGAATATCCACCGCATAAATCTTGCCTTCACTCCCCACGATGGAAGCGAGCCGAAAGGTGTGATAGCCACTGCCAGCACCGATGTCGGCGATGTGCATTCCCTTCTTTAACTGCAGTCCCTTGTATAAAAGACTCGGTCGCTCTTCTTTTTCTCGGGTTTTTCGCTCTAGCCAATAAGCTCCCTGATGACTCATCACCCGGGCGATCTGCCGCCCCATGTAGAATTTGTTGATGCCGTTGGGATCGATCCGTTGCCGGATTGAGTATCCCGGGTTTTTTGGTTCCTTGGTTTGCTCCCCCCCATGGGTTAGAGCCACAGTAAACAGAAACAGGGGGAACAAAGCTATTAATGATCGCATTGCGGTTCTCTTGAAAATAGGGTTGTGATTCACTGGCTATAGCCCCATTCAACCAGACATCCCTAAAGGCATGCAAGCCATTGTTTGGTAGTCGAGGATGGAGAATTAATCGCGGGTAGTTCGAGTAAACAATTTGGCGATTCCCAGCAGGGACCCTTCTTGGAACACTTTGACATCCGCTGTTTCGTAGTGCGGGAACAACTGGCCGACCACTTCTGCTCCCCCACCGGTAACATAAACACGTTCCAGGGCATCGTCTCTTCCTAAGTTCGTCAGTGCTTCCCCATGCCGTTCAATCATGGCTTGGAGCAAGGCAGACAATAAATCCATGCGGTCCGTGGTCACGGAAAGCCCCCCAAAGGAGGCATGATGAGCTTCAATTTGCAAGCGGTCTCCCCCAAGAAAAGGGGGATCGAAAACTACAGACGTTTTCTTCTGTTGAGCGAGAGGGATCGTTTCCTGGAAGAATTGTTCCGGGCTTTGATCCTGGAAACAAAGATTCTTGATCCATTCCAAGGCGACTCCGCCTACCGGATTGTGAGCCACCTGAATGTATTCCTTGCCAATGCCATTGAGCCGGGTCAGCAGTTTAGGATCGGGAGTGGGATTTTCGACTTTAATCGCCAACACTTGGGTTGTGCCCACAACATGAAGCAAATCTTCCGTTTGCAGGTCAATCGACAAAATTGCACTGCTGGTATCGGCCACTCCAAGTTTTACGGGAATGCCCGCAGGGATGCCCAACAACTCGGCCATTTCTGTTCGTAGTTCTCCCACAGTGGTGGAACCGCAAACCACCGGGGGAAGCCATTCCGGGTTGACCTCAAAATACTCACACCAACGCGGAGACCAGTTCTGGTCCGTCATCGTGGCGAAGAGTCCTGTGAAACTGGCATTGCCGGGATCGAAGGCTTTTTCTCCCGTCATCCGGTATGCCAGCCAGCTATTCAAATGCAAATAGCTGACAACTTCCTTGGCTAGAGATTGGTTTTCTTCCAACTGCTGCCGGTAGGAGATTACCGACATGCCACCGGGCAAAGGGCGATTACCGATGCACGCCAAGAATTCCGGCCCGGCTTCATCCCAGACTTTGCGAGCCGTCGGCCGCGAACGCCGATCGAGGTGAATCCAAACCGGAACCAGTGGGCGATCATTTTTGTCCAGCAATACCAAGGCCGGGGTCAAGGTGGAGAGGCCAATGCCTTCTACAGGCTTGTTGGTTGCAGCAACTGCTTTTCCGCCAACTTCGACCGCAGCCTTCCAAATGCGGTCAGCAGGAATCTCGGCAGCATCCGGTGAGGGATGATCCAAGGGATAATTTGCTTTGGCAATGGAATTAGCCGGTTTGCCGGTTTGAGTGTCCAGAATCGCAGCCTTAACCGAGGAGGTTCCTACATCAATCGCCAAAATATGCATGAGTTAGTATTTCCTGGAGATTTTTCGATCTCAGACTGTCTCTCAAAGCGAAGCTAGGTTAACCAAGACAAATCGCTTGGATTTACTGATCATTGGATTTAACATTGGCCTTCGTGAGGTTTTTATATGGGGAACTCGAAATAAGGGAGTTAAGCAATGCCAATTTCTGTTTCCTGCACCTGCGGAAAAGACCTTTCTGTCAAGGATTCACTCGCGGGCAAGAATATTCGTTGCCCGGAATGTCAAGGAATAGTAACCGTTCCCGGCAAACTCCCAAATCCAATTCATACTGCTGAGGATCCAGTTCAAAGTGTTCTGGAAAAATATTCTACACCCGCGCCGGTTTCTCATTTGGATAGCAACCCACCGCTGGAATCTGCTTCTTCTACATCACCCAAGGAGTACTTAAAAACCTGCCCGGTTTGCGGTGGCAGCAATATCAAAAAAGTGGATGCCGCTGCTGGATTTCAGGCTCAATATTACAAAAACCGGGTTTGTAAAGATTGTAACTCTTCCTGGAATCCCGGTTGTCCGAAGTTAGGCGGCATTATTTTCGTTGCTGCGGGATTATTGTTGGTGATTGGTGGAGTTGCCTGGTTGTACTTTGTTTGGTTGGCGGCTACCGGCCGGGGCGGTCCTTTTAGAGGAGGCGGCAGTCTCATTATTACCGGTCTGCCCTTCATCGTCGGCTTTGCTCCGCTTTCCTACGGCATTGGAGTTCTTACCGGAAGGTTAGGGCAGTTGGAAATATTCACGGACGGGAGGATGGATGACATTACCGGCGGTTAATCTTTCTCTTTGCTCGCTTTTTCCAGGAGTTTAATCCAGGGGCCAACGTAAGAACCATTGTCGTGAAATGTACGGCCGCTAATGAGATTGCCATCAATTACACAGGGCTCATCCACAAAGATTCCCCCACAAACCTCCAAATCAAATTTACACTTGGGAACCGTGGCCATGCGCCGGCCTTTGACGCACCCGGCGTAAGCGGGAATTTCCACTCCGTGGCAGACACTTGCCACCGGTTTTTCCTTCTCAAAAAAGTACTTGGTGATGCGGACCAAGTCTTCGTCGTAGCGGATATATTCCGGAGCACGACCGCCGGAAAATAAGATACCCAAGTACTCATTGGGTTCGATATCGGCAAAAGCAATGTCCGCTTCCAGAGTGTAACCTTCCCATTCCTTGGTGATAGTCCAGCCGGGTTTAACCTCGTGCAAGACCATTTGGTAACGGCGTTTTTCCGGTGCGGCGACTATGGGTTGGAAGCCTGCCTCGATGAGGCGGTAGTAAGGATACATGGTATCCAAGGTTTCTGTGGCATCGCCGATAATGATTAGAACTTTCTCCACAATCTCCTGCCTTTAATCCAATGGAACTTTTTGATTGCCAATGCCCTGCCCCTGCTTGGGTTGCTGAAAAAATTTCGGGTCGGGGACATAAGTCAACGCTTTGTTGATGGTGTCCTCACTAATGCTGAGCCCAACACCCAAAACATTTTCACTGGTTTGGATTTTGATATCGCCAAGGACTTTTTCGGCTAATTCCATTGCTGGAACGTAAGGATTCCCCTTCTTCCTTTCCTCCCCAGTTGACTTTTTTGCTTCCTGTCGAAATTTCTTTAACTCCTCATCAAAATTGAATTTCGTAATTTTTGCCTGACCGCTGCCGGAGAATTTTAGCTTCGCCTCAAACCATAAGGCTTTATTCAGATGAGCGGTGAGAACGGCCGAATTAAGTTCCAATAATGGGGTGACATTCTCCGGAACATTTTTATTCGGAATCTTTTTCCGAAGCTGTTGTGAAATCTTGGCGGCAATAACGAACAAATGACCATCTCGAGCTAGTTTAATGCTCTCGGCCAAATCAGTGTTTGCACTTGCGGGCGGCCCCTTGCTAATTTCCAGAACTACTTCCGGCGTCCCCATGACAACGGATTTAAAAACCAGATACTCAATTGCCGTAGGAAACCCGGCAGGTAAAATTTCATTTATCTTAAGATATACTTTCTCAATGTCTTCCTTCTTATATGGGTCCGAAGTGGTTAACAGTAGGAATACCCGAGGAATTTTTCCGGGCTGGATGTTTGTGGAACCTGCCATCGTCAAACGTTCAATCTCTTCTGTCTCCTCCTTGGGAAATTCTCCCCCGGGAATCTGACTTTTGGCAAATACTTCCAATGCTTTGGTCAACTTGTTGGGAAACCGTTTCTCCAATAATTGCGGACGAAAGGTGAAAATCACATCGGCATCTTCTGGAATCAGGTGCAGATGCGTTTTCGGAGCCTTGTCTTCTGCTGGAATTACGTTGTCCACTAACGCCAACGGCCCATCTTTGGGCCCCTGGTCGTTGGCCTGGATAGTTGGCCTGGTTGGTCTTTTGCTGGTCCCCGGATTGGCCAGAAACAAAACCCCAATGCCAATGCCGGCCGCTGCTACCACACCGACACCTACCAGGATCATTATCATGGGTAACGGTGATTTCTTCTTGCGTTTGGATTTCTTCTTGCGTTTCTTTGGTTTAGGTTCATTCTCTTCGTCTTCTTCATCGATGATGTCATCAATGTCCAAGCCAGGGCTATTGGCATCTGCCCCTTGCTCGGTGATGCCGGTTTCCATGCCTTGATCCGGTGGGCCTTCTTGTACGCCGGAATCCAGGAAACCCAAATCGATTCCGGGTTGTTCCTCTTGGGCTTCACCAGAAACATTCGATGGTTCCGATCCGCCGATTTCCAGGTCCAGATCAACTTCCGGAGTTGGTGCTTGAGATGCTTGAGAAGCCGCCGGAGCAGGTGGAGTAACTCCTTTTGGAGTTGGGACCAGAAGGATCTTTTGGCATTTCGGACAACGGATTTTCTTGCCGGCATAGGCCATTTTGGCCACCATTTTTTTGCCGCACGAACAAGTCAAACGAATGGCCACCTCTTTCTTTTTCTCCGCGGCAGGTTGTTGCGGCGGTTCGGGCGGTGGAGCCGTTTCCGGTTGAGGGGCCGGTTCCGGTTCGGAGATTTCGTCCAAGGCAATGTCAGGCTCGGCAGAAGTTTCTTGTAGGTCGAGGCCAATATCCAATTCCTGGTCTTCTGCCGATTCGGTGGCAGGAGCTTCACTTCCAGAGGGAACCTCCCCCTGGAATTCCTGCGTCGCTTCCGGGTCCAATTCCAAATTCGGCTCTTGCGGTTGCTCTGGAGCATCAGGTTCCTGATTGGCCGGTTCCTCAATTGGCGGTTCTTCGGGGGGAAGAGAAACCTCAGGGGTTGGAATTTGCAGGACCTCCTGGCAATCAGGACAGCGGATTTTCTTCCCTGCTACTTCATCTTTCACTGCAAGATTCTTACCGCAGGAACAGGAAAAGCGAATTGGCATTGTTGCTCCCGATATGGCTCCAATAACTGGATTCTTAGATCTTAAGCGATGAGTTCGACGGTTTTACAATGGGCTGCAAGACCGCTCCTATTTTTTCTTCTTATTGATGCGAACCTTCCAATATTTAGATGGAGTTCGCGCTTCTTCCAAGTAACTTTCAATCCGAGCTACAATCTTGGGATGCTCAGATGCTATGTTATTCTTCTCATGGAGGTCCTTACTCAAGTCGTACAATTCCAACTCCCCAAAACCTTTGCGAACGGCTTTCCATTTGCCCATGCGGACGCCTTGAGCAAACTTGCGTTCGTGGAATTCCCAGTAAAGGAACTCATGCTCCTTTTGGCCCTTTTTGCCCAGCAACGTGGGCACCACGGATAAGCCGTCAATGTTCTTGGTAACTTCTCCACCGCCAAGCTCCGCCATCGTCGGCAAGACGTACCAAAAAGCCCAGATATGAACGTTGGTGGACCCGGCTTTAATGCG
>CAZPPD010000101.1:0-11568 GCA_964588185.1 uncultured Alcaligenaceae bacterium
GCCACATTAATCCAATATTTCTTTGAGATGAGGAATTTGCTTTCACTTTCACTTGGCTGGGGTTTGGAATTTCGCGATGGCGGATTGTGAATCCGGATATCCACTTGAGCAGTCGGTTGGTTTCCCTGTTCTCCCTCTGCCACAAGGTTTTGAGGCCGCAATGGGACAGTACGCTGCGGATTCAGAACCCCCGGGGAAGGTGGTGGTTTAGGATTGGTGGATTGATTTCCCGAAGGAGTGTTCTGCGAAATGGGAGTATCATTTTCTTTGGTAGGCCGCAGCGAATTCTGGGACCCGGATCTTGGCCCCGCTTGAGAGCCCGCCTCCTGAACCAGCATGCGAGCGACTTGGCTTGCCAATTGCTGCCGGGGAGAAGTAGGAGTCTTTTTGGATTGATCCTGGATATAACTCAACACTTCATCCAAACCCACGCCGTCTATTAATTGCATGACGATGTAATGCAATCCTTCCTGTTCCCCTACTCCAAACACCGGAACAATATTGGTGTGGTGCAAATTGGCCGCCATGTGGGCTTCGCGATGGAAACGTTGGAGGTGACGGGAATCCGTGAGCACTTGCGAAGCAAACACTTTAACCGCCACGTTTCGGCCCAATGAAACCTGCCGGGCCTCGTAAACGATTCCCATCCCGCCGCGTCCGATCTCCCGGAGCAGACGAAAGTCGCCAAATTGTTCGGGGATACCCGTCTTGAAGGCAGAATTCTCTTGCTCCAACTTATCTTCCTTGAGCCCTTCCAGAGCCATAATGGCCGGAAACAATTCCCGAATCTGGCCGGCATGCTCGGGATATTTCCGGGCATATTCATCGATGGTTGGATTTTCTCCCGCCCGCTTTCGCTCCACGAATTCCGTAAACAACTGCTCTACGGGATGACGGTCGGTTGATTGTGGTTGCATATTAGTAACCGTTTTGAGGGATTTGAAGAATTCCATTCATCCTACACCATCAGCCGAGTTTAGGCGGGCACTCCTAGGTTTCCCGAAGTCCCTTTGTGCAACTCCGCCAGAACTTGCTGATGCAATATCCCGTTGGATACGATGATCCCCTGGTTGGCCTTGAGTTCCCGGCCGTGATGAAACTCCAGTTCTTTGCCATGAGCATCTGTAGCTTTCCCACCTGCCTGCTCAATGATGAAAGCTCCGGCGGCATGATCCCAAATCTTTTCCACATATCCCGGCCGCGTTGGTAACCGCATATAAATATCCGCTTCCCCCCGTGCCACTACCGCATACTTCGCTTGGCTATCCATCCGCAATGGTGCTTTCGTTATTCCCAAGGCCTCAGCTATTTGAGCGGAAAGATCATGGGAACTGTGCCCGGATTCGACTGATTCGGTGAAGCGGCTTTCCTTGGTGTCAGTGGTTTTACTCACCTCAACCTTTTGCGGTTGGGAATCTCCTTCCAAAGCCTGTACCATGGTTTCCTGATCTCTTCGAGCAAAGAACAGGGTTCCCCCATGGGGCTGGTTAGGATCTAAAGGCAAGTTCGGGCAGCCCAAAACCGCCAGTGAAATTTTACCCTGAATGATAAGGGCCAATGCGATAGCATACTGTTCCTTGCGAAGAAATCCTTTGGTGCCGTCGATCGGGTCCAGCGTCCAAAAACGGCCGGAATATTCGCGGGTTTGCCCAGTATCAATCCAATTAAATATCTCTGCATCGGATCCGGTGATATTCTTCTTCTCCAACTCTTCGCGGATTCGGGTCACAAAAGGCGCCTTTTCGGGATTGCGTAATTCATCTGCTCCCTCTTCTCCAATAACGGGAACCGAGGGGAAGTTTTCACTGAGCATTTTGCAAATTACCGCCTGACTGGCAAAATCGGCTACAGTAACAGGGGAACGATCCTTTTTTTCCAAAGTTTCCGGAGAAATGGTTTTTTGAATCGACTGGCAAATCTGTGCGGCTACTGCCACTGCCTTTTTCGCCGTTTCCAATTCCTGGCTCAGATCACTCATATTATTCTCAGCTTACAAGGTGAGGTTTCTCTAAACTTCCGTCCCCTTTATACTATGAACAGCAGGAGCTTTGTTCTTTTCCAGGGATGAATCAGGAAACCCGCCGTGTCGCCCAAAAATAATCGCATGAATGGTTATCTCGACCTCCACAGTCACCTGTTACCGGGAATCGATGACGGTTGCCGGAATCTCGAGGATTCTTTTGCCTGCGTCCGGCGTTTGCTGGGCCATGGCTTTGTCGGGACGGTTTGCACTCCCCATTATTGGTTCGAACAATTTGGGAACAACTCTCCGGCAATTATCCGGGACCTGGTTGCCGGGCTTCAGGAAAAACTTGCGGCGGAAGGTTTAAAATATTCCTTGTGGGCCGGCGGTGAGGTGCGCATTTGCGAGGATACCATCCGTTCCTTCAAACAACATGGCATTCCTACATTAGGGCCAAGCAATTTTGTGCTCATCGACTTCTGGGGATACACTTGGCCAAGGTGTGGAGATGAAGTCGTCGATTATCTGCTTTCGAACGACTTCCAACCCATCCTGGCCCATCCCGAGCGGATGGCTTTGGATGATACGGAGTTGTTTATTCTCCTGGAGAGCCTAATGGCAAAAGGTGTCCGGCTCCAGGGAAATCTAAACAGTATTTCCGGCGGAGAAGGCCGGTTGGCACAGGAAAGGATTTTCCAACTACTGGAAGAGGATAAAATTTTCCTGATTGCGACCGACATGCACCAACCCCATGCTTTGGATGGCCGCATGGAAGGAATCGACATCTTATCGCAGAAAGTTGGCGAAGCCAAAGTCAACCAATATATTCAAGAAAGACCCGCCGATATCCTTGGACATGGGTAATTCCGATATTAGAAAGTATCTTATCGGTTTACCTGGTCGGGAACATTGGTTAGCACCTCTGCTATCACCCCCCCATCCAACGACTGCAGAAACAAACAAATGGCTCGGATCTCCCCATCGGACAATTTCAGGGCTTGCACTCTTCCTTCTTCATCCTGAAACACCGGGTCTAGATATTGATTCTCAGGATACTTCTTGAGACCGTCTCTGTAGAATCGCACTGCATCCTCAAGGTTCGCAACACTCCCGTCATGAAAATAAGGAAACGTGCGCGGCAGGTTTCGCAGCGTAGGCGTCCGGTATGCACCTATCATGCGTTTGCTTCTCAAGCCCAACGGCATGGTCCGAAAACGGCCATGTTCTTTACCGACCATCTGCACTTGGTTGCTTTCCCGGATGCTGATGTTGTGAAACTGGTGATCCGTGAATGTGCTGCCGGAATGGCACTGATAGCACTTGGCCTTCTTCGAATAAAAGAGTCGCACCCCAAGAGACAATTCCGCGGCTATTCCGGACTTATCCTCTCCATCCCGCTTCAAGTGGACCAGCGTTTTTTCGTCCAGTAAGGGTTCAAAATGTTTGGCCTGTACGATTGGAACTTCAAGACTACCAGACTCGCCACTTTCTTTTTGAGATGCCCGGAAAGCGCGGTCATAAAGGGAGTTCCCGGAGAGGAGGGTACGCATGTACGTCGCCAATGCACGAGCGGCAGCATTGATCGTCGGCTGCTTTACACCAAAGGCGCGTCGAAAAGCCGCGACAAACTTCGGTTGCTTATTAAGCCGCGGAATGATTCCTCCCCAAATATGCCGGTAAGCATAGTGGTCGGGATTGGAGAGATCGGTGTAGGTTTTCTTTTCATCCGACAGTTCTCTCTGTAGAACCTCCTCCAGGGAATCCGCTCGCCCATCCCAAAACTGATGGCGATTGTAAACCGAATTGATGACCGACGGAGCATTCATACGGAACTTTTGCGGAGATTGCCGTTCGGTAAACCCATTATCTGGATCATGGCAGGTGGTACAGGCAATTCCCTCATAATCAGTGAGCCACGTCTGATCAAAGAAAAGCAGTTTTCCGAGCCGCCACTTCTCCAAAGTGGGAGGATTGCTGAGTGGAATGAGAGGCGTCGGATCCTCCAGACCAAGAGGCACCTTAATCCGGATCTTCTGATCCGGGTTGGTTGTAAATAGATTCGCAATCGCGGAAAGTGGGTTATTTCCCAGCGAAAAAGTCTTCATAAACCGGGGCACGGTAAACGATTGGTTCCAGAAATTTGGAAGACTTTCCCATTCAGGAGAATCATCGGCTACAAATTCGATCGGAATAGCCGGAACGGATTCTTCAGGATCCATCCACCCGTAATGGGACAAAAGGGGAGGGGACTTTAGATTCGCTTTTACCGGTTTGGGTTTTTCCCGAGAATACCGAGTAGCCGGTTGGCAACCAATAAGGAAGAGAAAGCCGAATAGGAATCCCATCCGCAGTAAACGGTTCACGGCTTTCTCCCCTAATTGCGAAGCTATTTCTTTTTTTGTTCCAAAGCCAGATCCACGAGCGCCTGTGCGGAAGCGACCAGTTGTTCCTGGTTCTTCTCGATGTAGTCCGGAGGACCGCCTTTCTCGGCAACGACTTCGGCAACCTTTGGGGTTGGCACCATGTCGATCGCATCCCACGGACACCAGCGTTCGCATAATTTACAGCCGATACACCGCTCAAGATCGATGTCCACAAAGCTTTGCAAACCGGGATGATCCTCCCCGGGCACCTTGTAGATACAATCCACGGGACAGACTTCGATACAAGCCTCACAACCGGTACAGTTGTCGGCATATACAACCGCTAACAGCGGGGGAATTTTTTTGCGAGCTTTTCCAGCACCTTTTGCCATGATGGAACCTCTTCTCAAAAGAACAAGATTTCACTCTGGTATGATATTTTTCAGTGGCAAAAATCCAAGGCAAAACAGGATTTCTGAAGGCCATGAACAACAACCAGCCACCTTGGCTTATGCCAAGGGCAGTCTATATCCATATTCCCTTTTGTGCCCACCACTGTGGTTATTGTGATTTTGCCGTCTCCACCGGCCAAGAAGATAAGATTGATTCTTACCTCATGGCCTTAGAGAAGGAACTTGGTTCGATATTGTGCGAACCACATGCCATGGATTCCATTTTTCTGGGCGGGGGCACTCCAACTTACCTTAACTTCGACCAATTAAATTGGCTTCTCTCCCTTATTTTACAATGGTTTCCCCCAAAAGGAAAAACCGAGTTTTCCATCGAGGCCAATCCGGGGACGCTTACCAAGGAAAAAATCGACCTTTTGATTGCCAAGGGAGTGAACCGCATCAGTCTCGGCACGCAAACCTTCCACCCGCACTTGCTGACCGTATTGGAACGGGACCACCAACCCCGGGATGTCGAAGAAGCAGTTCACCTGATTCGCCGACACCAGGTATTACTGTCCCTCGACCTGATTTTCGGGATTCCCGGGCAGACCTTGGACCAATTGGAAGAAGACTTAACCCGGGCGGTTAATTATGACCCAGATCACATTTCAACGTATGGACTCACCTTCGAGAAAGGGACTAGGCTCTGGAAGCAGATGCGCCAGGGGGAAGTTCAACCTTTAGCCGAAGAATCCGAGTTGGACATGTATCTGTTGGCGATGGATTTCCTGAGCGAAGAGGGTTTTGACCAGTATGAGATTTCCAATTTTGGCCGTCCGGGAAAGGAATGCCGGCACAATCAAGTTTACTGGGCCAATGAAGCGTTTTTTGGTTTTGGCATGGGAGCGGCCAGTTATGTTGAGGCAGTTCGGCGATTAAATACCCGAGATCTATGGACCTATCTGACCCGATTGGAAAAGGGAATATCTCCGGTCTTCCAATCCGAAGAATTATTGCCCGAAGACCTAGCCCGTGAAATTATTGGACAGAACCTTCGCCGCAAAATGGGGATTAACAAAGCCCGCTTTGAGGAGCAATCCGGATTTAACTTATATCAATTGGTTGGAGAGCAAATCAGAAGATTCCTAGACACCGGCCATTTGCTGGATGATGGAAGCAACGTCTTTCTCAGCCGGGAAGGAAAATGTTTGGCGGATGTGGTGATTCAAGAATTTTGGCGAAAATAAAACGGGACGCCGGAGCGTCCCGTTTGAGATTACCTCAATTTCCGTCCTCAAGGATCTCATCAATCGTATAGTACTTCACTCCTCGGGAAGGGCTCGGAACCGGCATGGGCGAAGGATTCACCGAAATAGTCGCCCGTGGTGGATTAACCTTTTTCCGTTGGTTTGATCTCCTCGGTTGCGGCTTCACCCGGATTTCCACCGGCTGCCAAGCAGATTCCACTGTCACCGTTTCCGACTTCTCCGTCAAAGGAAAACGTCGCGGCTGCACCATCCCTTTGTTTGCCGGCGGATAAACCACTTGCCCTTCTTGACCCATAGGTTCCTTTTTCGAGTCCGGAATGGATTTCCAAATGATCTCCGCGGATTTCTTTTCCCCAACCTCCGGCAACACTCCTGGGGGTAAAGCGTTGGGGCTTTTCCACACAATGGGTTTGGAAGCTTTTCGCATGGAATATGCGGTTTTCTTGCCAGCCGCCTTATTCGAGATTCTTTTGGACAAATTCTCCTTCTGCACCGCGACCGGTTGAGGAACCTTTCGGGCAGGAATAAAAGTGCTTTTCTTCGGAGTCATCCTAGGCATTGGCGGATGAATTACCGGAGCTTGGTGTTCCGGAATCACGGTGGTGTGACTCGCAGGAACTACCGGGGTGTTTCGCTCCTGAACCCGCGACTTTTTGGACTGGCGGTTTCTTTTGGGCAAGGTGGATTTCCGTTTTGGAACCACAATATGTCCCGCTGGCACCACGTCTCGATTGCGTACCGGAACTACCCGTTCGCTGGGAGCTAATGGAACCACCACGTTTCCAGGAGAACCATGGCCAATTTCCTGATTGATAACTTGGGATCGAGGACCAGCAATGGCATTGGACATGATGGCCAACAAGCCTTGTTGCCGTACCTGTTGCGGGACAAACGGGTCGGTTTCCCCAGGATCCGCCTTTTCCAATTTCCGCCGGGCAAACGATGCGGCTTGCACCATGCTGAGTTTCTCCAACTGGCGATAGAATGCCAAACCCTTAGGCGGAGTTTTTTTACCGGAAGATTCCGCCTTGACTTTGGTTAACGCCGGAAGGACGGCATCTGGATCCACTTCTTTCCCATCTTTCTTATCCTTTTTGGGAGGAACAGGCGTTCCAATCGGCGGTGGGACCAATGGCGGCATATGCTCTGCCAGGCAATTGAGGCAGTGGTTCAAGGAAGCCACGGCCGCAGCGACCACCCGGTCCGAGCGTTCAACGGGAAAGCCGTCGCGGTTGCTTCCGGCGATGGTCAAGCTTAAGGCCGTCACCGTTTTCGGAGTACAACAGCATCCTCGACCTAATTGCTTGGCTGCTTCCCAGCGAACACACTCATTGCGGTCGCCGCGAAGGGCATTGATCAATGCCTCCTCTGCTTCCGGCCAACGCTTGCAGTCTACCGTTCCAAGAATACGGACGGCAGCCCGGCGTTTCTTGGCCTCGGCTTCGTCGGCGAGAATGCGGGCAGCGGCTCCTTCGGCACTATCCGCCGGCTGCTTCAGTCCCTCTGCAATCGCTGCTTCCACACAGCGATCTTCGATTAAGCCGCCGGAAAATGCCGCCATGGGTTTAACCATGGAGCTGTAGATCTTTCCCAAAGGCGATTTACAAAAGCGCAGTTTCCAGGCTTGCTTTTGTTCCGGGGTAGGGCAAAGCATACCCCAAATGTTTCCGGCACCTCCTGCGGCACCGGCGGCGGCACCCGCTGCTCCCGGAGGAGCAACTCCGGGAGCGGCGCCGGGGGCACCTCCCGGGACAGCTCCAGGAACCTGGGCCATGGTCACTGAGGTGAAGATAATCAGCACGCACAGCCCAAGGCTGCAGGCTGAAAAGAACTTTATCTTCATCGCTGGTATCCCTCCAAGTCGAAGCTGACCGCCCCAATCGCCGTTGCCGGCTTTCCTGGGAGGTCAGAATTATTTGTTCGCAACAATATTCCCTTGTTCCCATGTGCTTCCAAGCCGCCAGGAGCGAACCATCACCCTATTTTTTCCCAAAATGGTTGCTCTACCTCAAACATTCGGCTGGAAACCTGGAGGGTCTTGAGGAATATACGCTTTTGTTGGATTTTGCGAAATGTCCGGGGAAGAGCAGGAGTACTTATTAGGGAGGGTGGAGGCAAAGTAGGGGATTTGAAATTCGAATCCGAAATCAAATTACCAAACTAATGGGCCTGGGTGGATGTGGCATTCTTTCGACCAAAAGCATAGGGCTTGATGCCTCGATACCCGCCCGGGTCCGAAACCAGGTTAAAGCTCTGAGCTTGCGCCCCAACCGCTTGGTGTTTGAAATGGTTTAATTCAGCAAATTCTGAGAAACCCGATAAACCAGAAGATTCCGGACAAACGAAGAAAACCGGAGAATTCTCAAGGTTTCCCCAAGGTACAACCGAAATGGATATAGAACGCCATCGAAGCCAACAAAATCCTTGGGGCAATTTCCTCTCCAGGAAAACGAGCTTGGCCCCAGATGGACTTCGCTAATTCGGGTCACCCTACCCGTTTTGATTCCAGCCTGATCGGTAGCCGCCTAAAACTCCCGCTTCCTTTTCAACCCTGGATCAGCGACCGGACATTTTCGCCGAAAAAGGAGATTGGCCGTGATCGTCAAACCGTTTCGAAGCCATTGGAAGACCGTGCTCCTAGCTGCTTGGGCGGGGGTTGCCTTGATTCTGGGAACCGCCACCAGCGCTTGGGCTCAGCAGAAGTCTTCGCCCGACCCGGACATATTCGCGTCGGCATCCACGAAAAAACAAAAGAACACGCCGGTAATTATGGAACAACCCACAGGGGGTCTGAATTTACCCCCCGCTTCTCTACCCGAAAAAGCTCCGGCAACCTTGCCCGAGATCCAGGCTGCCACTCAGGAACTTCTCGGGGGGAACGAACCGGTGCAGGAAGAAATCTACGATGAAAATGTTGTCCCCGCTAGCTGCGCCAGTTGCGGCGGGGGCGGCTTGCTCGGAAAAGGAATCTTCGGTTATGGACCGTATGGGGATGACGATGTATTCGGTTGTCCTTCCGTAAACTGCGGCAAGAATTGCTATGCCGGCCGAACTCATTGTTGCTCCGAAGGATGCTGCGATAGTTACGTCGGCCGTTGTCTTGCCAGCTTCTACCACTGTATTTGCTGTCCCGATCCATGCTACGAACCGCGCTGGATTGCCGGTGCCAACTCCGCTTTCTTCACCAAGGGAGCGCGGCCGGTAACCCAAACTCGCCTTCGTTACGAAGGGTTGTTCAACATTACCAAGCCGGATCGCGGTGAATATTATGTTGCCCGCTTCAATACATCTCCCGGCCAAGCTGGTGTTGCCAACCCCATGGGCCAAGGCCCTGCCGGGGCAGCCGCATCTGCCGACATCAATGAATTTAATCTGTATACGGAAGTCGCAGCCGCCGGATTTTCCTTCTACATCTCGATGCCTTATCGTTCCATCGAGTTTGATCCTGCTGCCAATGGCCAAGCCGTTCCGGAATTTGAAGCCGGCTTTGGCGACTTGTGGTTGGGAACCAAATCGCTCTTATTAGACTGCGAGTTACTTAAGGCAACTTTTGCTTTTACCACCTACACTCCAACGGGTCTTTCCGGCAAAGGATTGGGCGTCGGTCACGTTTCCTTGGAACCCGCCCTGCTATTTTCCGTAAAGCTGACCCCGCAAATGTACTTTCAGTGGGAAACTGCCTATTGGTTTGGCATCGGCGGCGATGATGATTTCCGCGGCAATGTCTGGCGGAACCATTGGAGCTTTAACCGCTACCTCTGGTATATCCACCGCGACGTCCAGTTAATCGGCTCTCTAGAAATGGCCACCTATTCGATCTTGGACGGAGCCTACACTGATCCCACGGATGCGGTATTGGTAAACGGGCAAATTACTCCCCTCGCCCGCAACGCCCATGATTTGTTTTTCAGTATGGGGCCTGGGTTGCGGTTAAACATTTGCGACAAGATTGACTTTGGGGTTGGATCCTTGTTCTCGCTAACCGACACGCACTTTGCCGATCAGGCAGTGCGGGTAGAGTTCCGGTGGCGGTTCTAAAATGATGGACTAAAAAAAGTAAGGGCTGGAAACCTCCAACGGTGGTTTCAGCCCTTTTTTTGTCTCAATTTAATTTAACCTGACGCGGCGATTTTTTATGAGATTAATTCCGCTGGTTAGCTGGATTCACCGGAATTCAGGGCGGCTGTATTCACTTTTCCTGGCAATTAGAAAGCCTTATTCGGGACTATTTACTCGGGAAGGAAGCGTTTTAACTTGAATCTTTACCTCGCGCATCCAGCTTTGCCAATCCTCTCGGGTCCAGGTTCCCGGCGGTCCCTGGAAAGATTCCTCCGGCAAACCGGCAAGCGTGATCTCCGCAGATTTCAAAACGCTTTTTAAGATTTGCAGCGATTCCTGCAATTCCGTGGGTTCCACCATGGAGGCACAACACCGCCAAATCCTCTGGCAAGCAATAAGTTCTTCCAATTTCTTCCGGTGTTCCCCGGCGAGTTTTTGATAGCGCCTTAAGGATTCCTGAAAATCGTTCATGTCAAAGATGACATCGGCGGTCGCAAAGGTAGCTTTGCGGTAGATTTGTCCTTCCAAATAAGTCAGCCGGTTGCTTGCTTTCTTCCTCAGCAAATCGTCGGAGAGTTTCTGATAAGTCTGGCGAGCATGACCAAGCCACTCCATGCGTTTTTTCCGCAGGTCGGCGAGCACATTCGCCGGTAGGGGGTTGGGAATTTTGGTTAGTTCCTTGTTCAACACCCCCGCCAATTTCCGGTAGCAATCGCCCAACATGTCCCGCACCAAAAACACCTCCGGATTATCCGGATAGCGGTTGGTGGCTTCCTTCAATTTGAGATAAGCCTGGGAGTAATTCTTTTGCTGGTACAACAGGGTGGCTAACTTGTAGAGAGCTTCTTCGTGGCCTTCGCTGCCGGTTTCCGGGCTGGTGATTTGCAGGATTTGCCGCAGGATTTTTTCCGCTTCGTCAAAATCATTTTGCTCGATCTTTTCCAGAGCCAGTTGGAGCCGCGCTTTGGCGGCGTATTCGGTATCATCATATTCAATACATTTGAAGAAATCCTGGCGAGCCTGAGCAACCTGTCCCTTGGCTTTCCGAGCAAGAGCGATTTCAAACCAACCTCGAGCCTGGCGTTCTCGGGAAATGGGTATTTGCACATATTGGGTTAATAGCCGCAAAGCATTGTTTTGATCCCCTGCTTGCCGATAACACTGAATACTCTTCCAGAATAAATCGGGTTTGGATTCATCGGGAACAAAGGGCAATGCTTCCTCGTAAGCCAAAGCCGCATTTCGCCATTGATAATAAGCACGGTCGTGTAAATCTTTGGCTAGTCCGGAATTCACCTTGGTGGCTTGCCGGTCCAGGAAATCAGCCCAGGCATGAGAAACATCCGCGAAACGTATTTCCCCGACACCGGGAGAAGCGATCTTCTTATATTCCTGCGTCAATTCTTGGGCAGAACCGAAGGCTTTTTCTTCCAAAGCCACATCAATGCTAAGCTCCAAGAATTGAAGAACCTCTTCCAAAGGGAAGAAACGGTTTTTAAATTTTTCGTTGTTAGTAACAGTTA